>NZ_JAUCDN010000356.1:0-3213 GCF_034675085.1 Devosia sp. | reverse complement strand
CGACCAGATGCCAGAGCCGCGCTATGTGATCTCCATGGGCAGTTGTGCAAATGGCGGTGGTTACTACCACTATTCCTATTCGGTGGTGCGCGGGTGCGACCGCGTCCTGCCGGTGGACGTCTATGTGCCGGGCTGCCCGCCGACTGCCGAAGCGCTGCTTTACGGCATTCTGCTGCTGCAAAAGAAAATCCGCCGTACCGGCACCATCGAACGCTAGGATCACCCAGAATGGATGAAGCAATCCAGCTCGATCCGCTTGTGGAGCTCGGCGCGCATGTCGCCGGTGCGCTGGGGCCGGCGATCCTGTCCCATGCCGTTGCCTATGGCGAATTGACCCTGACGGCCGATGCGGCGCAGATCGTGGCGGTCGCCACTTTCCTGCGCGATGATCCGCGGTGCCGCTTCGTGAGTTTCGTTGATGTCTGCGGGGCCGACTATCCCGGGCGCGACAAGCGTTTTGATGTCATCTACCACTTCATGAGCCCCTATCTGAACCAGCGCATCCGTGTGCGGGTCGAGGCCGATGACGTGACCCCGGTTCCCAGCATCACCGGTGTGTTCAAGGGCGCCGACTGGTATGAGCGGGAAACCTACGATCTTTACGGCGTGCTGTTCTCCGGCCATGGCGATCTGCGCCGGATTCTCACCGATTACGGTTTCGACGGACACCCGCTGCGCAAGGACTTCCCCACCACCGGTTTCGTGGAAGTGCGCTATGACGAGGAGCGCAAGCGCGTGGTCTATGAGCCGGTCAAGCTCATGCAGGAATATCGTTCGTTCGACTATCTGTCGCCCTGGGAAGGCACCGATTATGTGCTGCCCGGCGACGAGAAGGCCAAGCCATGACCGTTGAAGCCGAAGTCCGCAATTTCACGATCAACTTTGGTCCCGTCCACCCCTCGGCGCATGGTGTTTTGCGCCTGATCCTGGAGCTGGATGGCGAAGTGGTCGAGCGGGTCGACCCTCATGTGGGGCTGCTCCATCGCGGCACCGAAAAGCTGATCGAGTCCAAGACCTATCTGCAGGCCGTGCCCTATTTCGACCGCCTCGACTATGTGGCGCCGATGAACCAGGAACACGCCTTCGCCCTGGCGGTGGAAAAGCTGCTCGGGCTGGAAGTGCCGCGCCGCGGCCAGTTGATCCGGGTGCTCTATTCGGAAATCGGGCGCCTGCTCGCCCATCTGATGAACGTCACCACGCAGGCCATGGACGTGGGCGCGCTGACCCCGCCGGTCTGGGGCTTCGAAGAGCGCGAAAAGCTGATGATCTTTTACGAGCGCGCTTCGGGCGCTCGCATGCATGCGGCCTATTTCCGTCCCGGCGGGGTTCATCAGGACCTGCCGCAGGCGCTGATCGATGACATCGAGGCGTTCTGCGATCCGTTCCTCAACTTCATCGAAGACCTCGATGTGTTGCTGACGGAAAACCGCATCTTCAAGCAGCGCAACGTCGATATCGGCGTGGTCAAGCTCGAAGACGCCTGGAATATGGGCTTTTCGGGGGTGATGGTGCGCGGCTCGGGCGCCGCATGGGACCTGCGCAAAAGCCAGCCCTATGAATGCTACGCCGAGATGGATTTCGACATTCCGGTGGGCAAGAACGGCGATTGCTGGGACCGCTATCTCATCCGCATGGAAGAGATGCGCCAGTCTACCAGGATCATGAAGCAGTGCGTGGCCAAGCTGAACGCCGCCGACGGCAAGGGCCCCGTGTCCTCCACTGACGGCAAGGTGGTTCCGCCCAAGCGCGGCGAGATGAAGCGGTCGATGGAAGCGCTCATCCACCATTTCAAGCTTTACACCGAGGGCTACAAGGTTCCGGCCGGCGAGGTCTATGCTGCGGTGGAAGC
The DNA here is from genome assembly GCF_034675085.1 of Devosia sp. Classification (GTDB taxonomy): domain Bacteria; phylum Pseudomonadota; class Alphaproteobacteria; order Rhizobiales; family Devosiaceae; genus Devosia. The sequence continues at coordinate 1,364 of NZ_JAUCDN010000356.1, read as the reverse complement.
GCCCAAGGGCGAATTCGGCGTCTATCTGGTCAGCGACGGCAGTAACCGGCCGTATCGCTGCCATATCCGCGCGCCGGGCTTCGCGCATTTGTCAGCCATGGATTTTCTGTGTCGCGGCCATATGCTGGCTGACGTCTCGGCTATCCTAGGCTCGCTCGATATCGTGTTCGGAGAGGTTGATCGCTGATGGCTACGCGACGCCTTGCGGATGAGTCGGTTCAACCGGCCGAGTTCGCGTTCAATGCTGAAAACGCCAAATGGGCGGAATGGAAGATCGGGAATTATCCGCCCGGCCGGCAGGCTTCGGCGGTCATTCCGCTGCTGATGCGGGCGCAGGAACAGGATGGCTGGGTCAGTCGCGCCACCATCGAGACGATCGCCCAGATGCTGGATATGGCTTATATTCGCGTCCTGGAAGTGGCCACCTTCTACACCCAGTTCCAGTTGCAGCCGGTCGGCACCCGCGCCCATATCCAGGTTTGCGGCACGACGCCCTGCATGTTGCGCGGCGCCGAGGGGCTGATCGAGGTCTGCAAGAGCAAGATCCACCACGAGCCGCATCATCTCAATGAAGATGGCACGCTGAGCTGGGAAGAGGTGGAATGCGCCGGGGCCTGCGTGAACGCGCCGATGGTCGCCATTTTCCAGGATACTTATGAAGACCTGACCCCCGAGCGGCTGGAAGAGATCATCGACGCCTTCCACGCCGGCAAGGGCGACACCGTGAAGCCGGGCACCCAGATCAGCCGTGAAAATGCCGCCGCCGAAGGCGGGCGCACCACGCTGCTGGAGGCGCCCAGCGCCAAGCGCGAGAAATTCGTTCCACCACCGCAGCCCGAGGCCGAAGCCGCACCGGCGGCGCCCGCCGCCGCTCCCGCTCCTACCACGGCGTCCAAGCCCAAGGATGTGGCCGAGGAGAACGCTCCGGCGCTGAAGGGCACGCCCAGGCAGGCCAAGGTTTCCCTGGCCACCGCCGAACTCGAGCGCAAGCAGGCCGCCATCGAGGCCAAGGCCGATGGCCGGCCCAACAAGGCGATGCGGGAAAAGGCCGTGGGCGCCGAATCCAAGGCTGCAAGGCCGGCCCGCACCATCCTCGCGCCTGGCGCCAATCAGGCCAAGGGCGGGGACGCCCCTCTTGCCCCGCTGTTCGAAAAGCCGGAAGGCGCGGCGGACGATCTCAAGCTGATCTCGGGCGTGGGCCCGGTGCTGGAAGGGCGGCTCAACGCCCTGGGCATCACCCGCTTCGACCAGATCGCCAAGTTCAAGAAGGCCGATATCGTGCGTGTCGACGAGGTGCTGAATTTCCGGGGCCGCATCGAGCGCGACGAATGGATCAAGCAGGCCAAGGCGCTCGCCAAGGGCGG
>NZ_JAUCDN010000355.1:0-3286 GCF_034675085.1 Devosia sp. | reverse complement strand
GGGCAGAGCCTGTGGCAGGTGCGCGGCACCAAGAAGGTCTATGTCTATCCCGCCAAGGCCCCGTTCATTTCCCAGCCGGCGCTGGAAAAGCTGATCCTGGGGCAATTGCGCGAGACCGACATGCCCTACGAGCCCTGGTTCGACGATTATGCCGAGGTGCACATGCTCGAGGCGGGCAAGATGCTGCACTGGCCGCTCAACGGGCCGCACCGGGTGGTCAACGAGAACATGCTCAACGTCTCCTTCACCACCGAGCACTGGACCGACGAGCTGCGCCGCCATTACGCGGTCAACTACGCCAATGGCATCCTGCGTTCGAGGCTGGGGCGCAACAGGCTCAGCCAGCAGGTGACGGGGCTGAGCTATCTGGCCAAGCTGGGCCTTGCCGGGCTGGTCAAGTTCACCCCGCTCAATCCGCAGAAGCAGAAGATCTATACGGTCGATTTCCGTGTCGATCCCGACGCTCCCGAAGGCGTGCGCGACATCGAGGCCTATACGTTCGGAAAATGACCACCCTCGATTCTTCCCTGGCTGCCGACCTTGTCGAGGCGGGCCCGCGCGCCGGTTCGGTATGTGCCGGCCTGAGCGCCGCGATCGTGCGCGACCGCGCCGGGCTCGACACGCTTCTGGCCGCCTGGACGGAGCTGGAAGCGAGCGCCGGCGGGGCCGTGCTGTTTCAGGGCGGTGGCTGGGCCCGCGCCATCTTCGATTTCGAGACGGAGCGCGGCAATATTGGGTTCGATCCGGTGATCGCCACCCTGCATGACGGCCCTCGCCTGGTGGCGGTGCTGCCGCTCGAACGGGTCCGCACCCTTGCCCGCCGCGTGCTGATGCCGCTGGGCCATGCCTTCGGGCAATATTCCGACATGCTGGTCGCGCCCGGCGTCGCCGCGCGCCCGGCCCTGGCGCAGCTGCTCGATGCGGCGCTGGCGGCGGCGCCCGCCGATGGGGTCAGCTTTCTCAAGGTTCGGGCGGACAGCCGGCTGGCGCGGGGGCTCCCCGAGCGCAGCATCGTCACCGGCGTCGCCCAGCAAGCGCCCTATGTGGGGCTTGAGGATTTTGAGGGTTTTCCGGAATACTACGCCACCATCAAGGCCAAGACGCGCAAGAATATGCGCAATGCCCGCAACCGGCTTGAGCGCAGCGCGCCGCTGACCCATGAAATCGCCGCTTCCCCGGAGGCGGCGCGGGCGGTTGTGGCGCGCACGCTGGACGGGCGCGCCCGGCGGCTGCGCCAGCAGGGCCTCACCTCGCGCGCCTTTCGCGACGGCGACTTCGCCCGGTTCTGCCTTTCCCTGCCCGGCCGCGCCGACCTTCCGGTTCTGGCGTTCTCGCTCCGGCATGGCGACAGGACGCTGGCCGAGCAATGGGGCTTTTCGCACCAGGGGCGTTACTACGCTTTCGTCGCCAGCCGCGATTTCGCCGATTCCGATGAAAGCCCGGGCAAGCTGCATCTGGGGCAGGTGATCGAAGCCGCCGCCGGCCTGGGGCTGAAGGGCGTCGACCTGATGGTGCCCACCATGCCCTATAAGCGCACCTGGGCCACTGCCAGCGTCGGAGTGGCCGATCATGCGCTGGCGGTCACGGCAAGGGGCTGGCTGGTCCTCATGGCCTGGGACCGCTATCTGCGCCCGCTGGCGCGGGCGGCGGTTCTCGCCCTGCCCGATCGCTGGCGCAGCCGCCTGATGGCGCTGGCCGGAGCCCGCGTCGAAGCGCCGGGGGAGGGTGAGCGGAGCGCGTGAGGCACGCTTTTTCTGCCGTTTTTCTTGACTCGCGTGCCGACTTCCCCTAGAGCCAGCCCGTTCATCAGGCTTTTTGCTCCTGACCCGCCGACCGGGACCCCTTGAGGTATAAACCGATCCCGGAGGCCACCATCCGCCAGCGCGTTGCGCCCGCGGGTGGGTTTGGCGTTTGGCCTGATGGATACTAAATAGCTCACTGGACGAGCGATGCGATCCATGAGCGAAAAAGGAAAAAACATGTTCGAGAGCCTGTCAGACCGGCTTGGCAAGATATTCGACGGGCTTCGCGGCCGGGGCGCGCTCAATGCCGCCGATGTCGATGCCGCCATGCGCGAGATTCGCCGGGCGCTGATCGAGGCCGACGTGTCCCTGGAAGTGGTGCGCGCCTTCGTCGAACAGGTGCGCGAGCGGGCCGTGGGCGCCGAGGTCACCCGCTCGGTGACGCCGGGCCAGCAGGTGGTCAAGATCGTCCATGACGAGCTGGTCTCGGTGCTGGGCTCCGATAGCGTCAGCATCGACCTCAACGCGCCCGCGCCGGTGAGCCTGCTCATGGTGGGCCTGCAAGGCTCGGGCAAGACCACCACCACCGCCAAGATCGCCCGCCGCCTCAGGGATCGGCAGAAAAAGAAGGTTCTGCTCGCTTCCCTCGATACGCGCCGCCCCGCCGCCATGGAGCAGCTGCGCGTTCTGGGCGAGCAGGTGGGCGTCGACACGCTCCCCATCGTCGCCGGAGAAAATCCGGTTGAGATCGCCCGCCGCGCCGAGCGCGAGGGCCGGCTGGGCGGCTATGACGTGCTCATTCTGGACACCGCCGGGCGCACTCATATCGACGAAGAGCTGATGGCCGAGACCGTCGCCATTCGCGACATCGCCCGTCCGCATGAAATCCTGCTGGTGGTCGATGCGCTGACCGGTCAGGACGCGATCAATGTCGCCCGCTCCTTCGATGGGCGGCTCGACATCACCGGCATCGTCATGACCCGCGTCGATGGCGACGGGCGCGGCGGCGCGGCGCTGTCCATGCGCGCCGCCACCGGCAAGCCGATCAAGCTGATCGGCGTCGGCGAAAAGATGGATGCGCTGGAGGATTTCCATCCCGCCCGCATCGCCGACCGCATTCTGGGCATGGGCGACATCGTCTCGCTGGTCGAAAAGGCCGCCGAGCATGTCTCGGCCGAAGACGCCGCCAAAATGGCGAAAAAGCTCAAAAAGGGCTCTTTCGACTTCGAGGACCTGCGCAATCAGCTGCTGCAGATGAAGAAGATGGGCGGCATGGGCGGGCTGATGGCCATGATGCCGGGCGTCGGCCAGCTCAAGAAGGCCATGGCCGGGGCCAATATCGACGAGAAGATTTTCGACCGCCAGGTCGCCATCATCAATTCCATGACCAAGAAGGAGCGGGCCAATCCCGACCTGCTCAATGCCTCCCGCCGCAAGCGCATCGCCGCCGGCGCCGGGGTGGAGGTCTCCGAAATCAACAAACTGGCCAAGCAGCACCGCCAGATGGCCGACATGATGAAAAAGGTCGGCAAGGGCGGCATGGG
>NZ_JAUCDN010000354.1:0-3294 GCF_034675085.1 Devosia sp. | reverse complement strand
CCAGCACCGTCATGGCGGCGAGCCAGCGCTTGGCCCCGTCGCTGTAATGCAGGCAAAAGGCCAGCAGTCCCTTGGGAGGCTGTTCCGGCTCGCCGACCGGATAGGGATTGATACGCCTCTCGAACCAACGCAGCATGAACGCCACCATAATGAAAAACCGCAGCAGACCGCCCTTGTGGCCCTTGCCCGCCGACAGCTCGTGTCAGCAGCATGAAGGCCGGTCCTGCCCGGCGGGAAATTCGGAATCGGGCTCGATACGCAAGAGGCGCAGAGGAGCCGCTGCCCCAACCGGGCAAAGCCCCCTCCCCAATGCCATAATGTTTGGCGTAAAAGAGAGGGCCGGAGCGGTCGATGGCCGATCAGGATACACGAAAGCGGCGAAACTGCTGTTGCCGCGCCGCCACATTTGAATTCAGACCGATGAGGCCACGGGACTTCCGATGCGCACCGAAACCGAGCACACCATCTATCTCAAGGACTACGCCCCCAGCCCCTATCGCATCAGCGCGGTGGACCTCGACTTCGCCATCGAGGCCGACGCCACGCGCGTGCGGGCGCAGCTCAGCATCGAGCCGCGCGAGGGCACCGCGCCGGGCACGCCGCTGGTTCTGGACGGGGACGAGCTGAGCCTGGGCTCCATCGCCATCGACGGCGCGCCACTGGTGCTTTCGGCCTATGCGGCGGACGCCAATGGCCTCACCCTGTTCGAGCCGCCGCTGCGGCGCTTCGTGCTGGAAACCGAGGTCACGCTGCGGCCCGAGGGCAATACCAAGCTGATGGGGCTCTATCGCTCCAGCGGCACCTGGTGCACGCAATGCGAGCCGGAAGGGTTTCGGCGCATCACCTATTTCCTCGACCGGCCGGACAATCTGGCCACCTATCGCGTGCGCATGAGCGCGCCCCAGGCACTGGCGCCGGTGCTGCTGGCCAATGGCAATCTGGTGGACCGGGGCGAGGCCGGCGACGGGCGGCATTTCGCCGTCTGGGACGATCCCTTCCCCAAGCCCTCCTATCTGTTCGCCATGGTCGCGGGCGATCTGGGCGCCATCCGCGACAGCTTCACCACCGCCTCGGGCCGCAAGGTGGACCTCGCGATCTATTGCAGCCATGGCAATGAAGAAAGGTGCCTCTGGGCCATGGACAGCCTCAAGCGCTCCATGGCCTGGGACGAGCGGCGCTTCGGGCGCGAATACGACCTCGACGTCTTCAACATCGTGGCGGTGAGCGACTTCAATTTCGGCGCCATGGAGAACAAGGGCCTCAACATCTTCAACGACCGGCTGGTCTTCGCCCGGCCCGAAACGGCCACCGATGGCGATTATGACGGCATCGAGCGGGTCATCGCCCATGAATATTTCCACAACTGGACCGGCAATCGCGTCACCTGCCGCGACTGGTTCCAGCTCTGCCTCAAGGAAGGGCTGACGGTCTATCGCGACCAGGAATTCACCAGCGACGAGCGCAGCCGCGCCGTGAAGCGCATTTCGGACGTGACCACACTGCGCCGGGCGCAGTTCCCCGAGGACGGGGGGCCGCTCGCTCATCCGGCACGGCCGGATAACTACAAGGAAATCAATAACTTCTATACGACCACGGTCTATGAGAAGGGCGCCGAGATCGTGCGCATGCTGGCCACGCTTCTGGGGCGCGAGCGCTTCCGCAAGGGGCTGGACCTCTATTTCGAGCGCCATGACGGAGAGGCGACCACCATCGAGGCGTTCCTGGCCGCATTCGCCGACGCCAATGGGGTCAATCTCGACCAGTTCCGCACCTGGTATCTGCAAGCGGGCACACCGCGCCTGCATGTGGAGGACCACTACGACGCGGCCAGCCAAACCTATCGGCTGAAGCTGGCGCAGGAAACGCCGCCAACGCCGGGCCAGCCGGAAAAGGCGCCGCTGGTGCTGCCGATTAAGTTCGGCCTGATCGGCCCCAATGGCAGCCCGATGGGCTGGAGCGGGGTGAGCGGGGCCGAGGTGCGCGACGACCTGATCGTGCTCGACACGCAAAGCGCTGAGCTGGTATTTACCGGCGTGTCCAGCCGCCCCGTGGCTTCGTTGCTGCGGGAATTTTCCGCGCCCGTGATCGTGGAAAGCCAGGCCAGCCAGGAAGACCTTCTGTTCCTTGCCCGGCACGACAGCGACCCCTTCAACCGCTGGCAGGCCTTGCAGGATGCGGGCATGGCGCTGGCGGTGGCCATGGTGCGCGGCCAGGACACGGACGCCGAGGCGCTGGACGCGCTCAGCAGGGCGATGCAGGACACGCTGGCCAGCCCGGCGCTGGACAACGCCTTCAAGGCGCTGGCACTGACCCTGCCCGACGAGGCGCTGATCGGGCGGGCCATCGGCAAGGATATCGACCCCGACCGCATTCACCGCGTGCGCGAGCAACTGGTGCAGGCGGTGTTCGAACCCCTGGCCACGCCGCTGCTGGAAACCTATCGCGCCCTGGCCAGCGACGCTCCCTATGCGCCCGACCCGGCCAGCACCGGGCGGCGGGCCCTGCGCAACCGGGCGCTGGGCCTGCTGGTGGCCAGCGAGGCGCCCGGCGCGGCGGTCCTGGCGGCCCAGCAATATGCCGGCGCCGGCAACATGACCGACCGGCTGGCGGCGCTCGCCACCGCCGTGGGCGCCGATACGCGCGAGGCGGCGGGCATGCTGGCCGATGTCCGCACCCGCTTCGGCGGCGATCCGCTGGTGCTGGACAAGTGGCTGGCGGTGACGGCGGGGGCTTCGCGCGGCGGGGTGATCGCCGACATGCAATCAATCCTTGCCGATCCGGGCTTTCCGCGCACCAATCCCAACCGGCTGCGCTCGCTGGTGGGCACCTTCGCCATGAGCAATCCCACCCAGTTCACCCGCGCCGATGGCGCCGGCTTCCGGTTCGTGACCGGCTTCGTGGCCGAGGTGGATGCGATCAATCCGCAGGTGGCCGCGCGCGTGCTCACCGGCTTCCGCATCTGGCCGATGCTGGAGCCTTCGCGGCGGGAAGCGGCCCGGGCGGCGCTGACCGCCTTGCAGGCGCAGGGAAGCCTGAGCCGGAACACCGCCGACATTCTGGCGCGGACATTGGCGGGGTAAACTTTGGAAGAATTTTTCTTCACCCGTAAGTGATTCAGGAGACTCACGATTTCGTCACCGCCTCCATGCGGGCCTGCCGAGGGGTCTGGACAGTTGATTCCGGCTGATTCATTGTTCGTTAAAGGGCAAATCGGTCGGGGTTAAATCCCTCACAGGATGGAGAATTTCATGCGGTCGGCGGAGACATCCGGCGCCAGCGCTATCGGATTCGGCG
>NZ_JAUCDN010000353.1:0-3306 GCF_034675085.1 Devosia sp. | reverse complement strand
TGCGGGCCACGGCCAGCGCATAGCGCATCTGGCGGAGCGAAATGGGCACGATTAGTTTTTCCTATCGAAAGACCAAGAATTATCGATTGGTCTAATGGTTTTCCCTTGCCTATACAACGGCCAGCAGCAAGAGGAGCCTTTCCATGAACGACAAGATTTTGCCCGATACCCAGCCTGAGACCGCCGGCAAGTGCCCGGTGGACCATGGCGGTTCGGCGCGTCCCAAGGCCCGCCAGGGCAACCGGGAATGGTGGCCCAACATGCTCGACCTTTCGGTCCTGCACCAGCATTCGGCCCGCGCCAATCCGATGGGCGACGATTTCGACTATGCCGAGGCCTTCAAGGCGCTCGACCTGGACGCGATCAAGGCCGACCTGACCGCGCTGATGACGCAGTCGCAGGATTGGTGGCCGGCCGATTTCGGCCATTACGGCCCCTTCTTCGTGCGCATGGCCTGGCATAGCGCCGGCACATATCGCATTGCCGACGGGCGCGGCGGCGGCGGGGGCGGCCAGCAGCGCTTCGCCCCGCTCAATTCCTGGCCCGATAACGTCAATCTCGACAAGGCCCGGCGCCTGCTCTGGCCGATCAAGCGCAAATATGGCGCCAATATCTCCTGGGCCGACCTGATGATCCTGGCCGGCAATGTCGCGCTGGAGAGCATGGGCTTTTCGACCTTCGGCTTTGCCGGCGGGCGCGCCGATACCTGGGAGCCCGAGCAGGACATCTATTGGGGTTCGGAGGGCAAGTGGCTGGCCGACGAGGAGCGCTATAGCGGCGAGCGCGAGCTCGACAATCCCCTGGCCGCCGTGCAGATGGGCCTCATCTACGTCAATCCCGAAGGCCCCGCCGGCCATCCCGATCCGATGGCCTCGGCCCGAGACATCCGCGAAACCTTCGCGCGCATGGCCATGAACGACGAAGAGACCGTGGCGCTGATCGCCGGCGGGCACACCTTCGGCAAGACCCATGGCGCGGGCGACGCCGCCCATGTCGGCCCCGAGCCAGAGGCGGCTCCCATCGAGCAGATGGGCCTGGGCTGGGCCAGCAGCTTTGGCAGCGGCAAGGGTGGCGACACCATCGGCAGCGGCCTGGAAGTCACCTGGACCAGCGCACCGACGCGCTGGACCAATAATTTCCTCTGGAACCTGTTCGGCTACGAATGGGAGCTGGTCAAGAGCCCGGCCGGCGCCTGGCAGTGGATTCCCCAGCACGGCATGGGGGCCAATACCGTTCCGCATGCCCATGATCCCGACCGTCGCCAGGCCCCGGCCATGCTGACCTCGGATATCGCGCTGCGCACCGATCCGGCCTATGAGAAGATCGCCCGGCGGTTCCTGGAGAATCCCGACCAGTTTGCCGACGCTTTTGCCCGCGCCTGGTTCAAGCTGACCCATCGCGACATGGGCCCCAAGAGCCGCTATCTCGGCCCCGAGGCGCCCAGCGAGGACCTGATCTGGCAGGACCCGATCCCGACCCGCGACCACGATCTGGTCGACGCCGCCGATATCGCTGTGCTCAAGGGCGCCATCCTGGCCTCGGGCCTGTCGGTCTCGCAGCTGGTGAGCACCGCCTGGGCTTCGGCCTCGACCTATCGCGGCTCGGACATGCGCGGCGGCGCCAATGGCGCGCGCATCCGCCTCGCCCCGCAAAAGGACTGGGCCGTCAACAAGCCGGCGCAGCTGGCCGAGGTCCTGGCGCGTCTCGAAGCCATCCAGGGCGAGTTCAACGCCGCCCAGACGGGCAATAAGCGCGTCTCGCTGGCCGACCTCATCGTGCTGGCCGGCGGCGTCGGCATCGAGAAGGCGGCGCGCGACGCCGGCTTTACGATCGAGGTGCCGTTCACGCCGGGCCGCATGGATGCCTCGGCCGAGCAGACCGACGCCGCCTCCTTTGCGCCGCTGGAGCCCGTTATTGACGGCTTCCGCAACTATGCGGCGGGCCGGCAGCGCCTGTCGCCCGAGGAGGCGCTGGTGGACCGGGCCCAGCTTCTGGGCCTGTCGGCGCCGGAAATGACGGTGCTGGTGGGTGGATTGCGCGTGTTGCGCGCGGGCGAGCCCGAGCATGGTGTTTTCACCGACCGTCCGGAAACGCTCACCAACGACTTCTTCGTCAATGTCCTGGACATGGGCACCGTCTGGGCGCCGGCGGCCGACACGCCCGGCGTCTATGAAGGGCGCGACCGCGCCAGCGGGGAAATCCGCTGGACCGCTACCCGCGCCGATCTGATCTTCGGCTCGCATTCGCAATTGCGGGCGCTGGCCGAGGCCTATGCCGAAACCGACCGCAGCGGCAAGTTCGCCCGCGACTTCGTCGCTGCCTGGACCCGCGTGATGAACGCGGACCGGTTCGACCTGAACTAAGGGGGGCACCCCCTCCCGGCCTCCCCCATCAAGGGGGTGGTGTGGCTCCGTATCCTTGGCACAATCGTGCCCCGACCACGAAATTGCACCCTCCCCCTTGTGGGGAGGGCTGGGGAGGGGGGCGCCTCCTCTCCAAATCCTCTCCAATTCCCCTAAAATTTGATTCAATTCCCGCGTTCCGCCTTCAGGCGCCGAAAGCAGGTGTGGAGGCATTCTGCCGACCGGAGTTATACGGCAGAAGCCGGGAGAATGGGCAGATGAACGAGCTTGATGAGGGCCTGCGGGCTTTTGCGAGTTTCCGGGTTTTGAACGGAGACGCCGACACCTCCGAGCGGGAACAGCTTTTCCGCAATATGGCGCAGCTTTTCACCTTCGTGTCCAACCATTGCGACGACGAGCAGGTGGCCCAGTATGACGAAGTGCTGTGCCAGCTGGCCGAACTGGTCGAGGTCGAAGCGCGCATGCATGTGGCCAAGCTGCTGGCGCCGCTCGACCGCGCCCCGGGCACGGTGGTGCTCAAGCTGGCCAATGACAGCATCGAGGTGGCCAAGCCGCTGCTCGAATTCTCCAATGTGCTCAGCGATGACGACCTGATCGACATCATCAACACCCAGAGCGAAGAGCATCGCATCGCGATCGCCAGCCGCATGAAGGTGCCCGAGCGCGTCGGCGAGGCCATCGCCGAGCACGGGGAAACGTCCTCGGTGGTGCAGCTGGTGCGCAATACCAGCGCCGAATTCGGCAAGGCGACGCTGGAAAAGCTGGTGGCCCGCGCCAGCCGCGACGCCGAGATCGCCGCCGACCTGCGCAACCGCTCCGATATCGACTGGACGCAGCTGCGCGGGGAAATCGACAATGCCGCCACCAAGGTGCTCCAGACCCTGGGCGGGGTGAACCGGGCCATCGATCCGGTGGCCGCCGGCAAGGTCAATGCGGTGGTCTA
>NZ_JAUCDN010000352.1:0-3307 GCF_034675085.1 Devosia sp. | reverse complement strand
GGCATGCGCAAGGGGGATGTCGGCGGGGCCAGCATGATCGAGCTCCAGCCGAGCTTCGACGGAGCGCCAGACCGCTGGCTCGAAATTTTCGACCGCATCGGGGATGTGCCCGAGCGCTACGACATCCCGGATGGCAACGGCATCGTGCATGTGATGCTGGCGCCGGAAGTGCGGACGGTGCTGCGCGAGATCAGGCGTATGCCGGGGCGGCGCATCGCGGGCGATCGCGCCGAGGCGTTCCTGCGCAACCCCTTCGCCACCCTTGGGCCGGACGCGGCCAAGGTGATCGACCCGGAGCAGTTCGAGAAGGCCCGAGACGATGCAGGCGTGTCGTTCGCCCGCTTCACCGCGCGAGTCCTGCGGGACGAGAAGGGCTATCCCTTTGAGATGGCGTTGATGGTCGAGGAGTCCATCGGCGGAGAGGTTCGATCCGACGAGTTGCGCTTTGAAGGCGCGAGTGACCTGGAGAAATTCGTCGCCAAGCTCGAAGTCCGCATCGCCGCATCGGCTCAGTGCTGCCATTGGCAGGGCTACGACCTTGAAATTTTGGGCGACACGCCGGACCAGGCCAAGACTCTGCGCGAGGCGCTTCGAGACATGGCCGCTCCCGGAGCCATCAAGGCCTCGGAAATTTTCGACCTATCCAAGTATTCGGATCGGGTCGAGGGGTTCGGGGTCGAGAAGCCGTATTATTCGCCCTTCATCGCCCGCAAAAGCGATGACTCGGGTTGGTTCCCGGAGAACGTCGATTTCGGCCTGTGCTACACGCCCGAAGGAGGGGGAGAGACGGTCGCGGTCGTGCTCAACGAGGATTCGATGGCCGCGTTTCGCGACGAGGCCAGAAAAGCGCAGGACGAAAAGCGCGAAACTTTCGACTTCCCCGGCTGCCCCAAGCCCGTGCCGGTCAAATGGGCCAATGAAGCCCTCGACGCCATCGGCAACGCGCGGGCTGACGTTGCGAAGCGAGAGTTTGATCCGAGCAAGCCTGCGACCAAGGCCAAAGCGTCCGAGCGCAAGGGCTGGGTGGTCAAGCCGAACGTGGACACGCTCGACTACGAGGAGCGCAGGGGCGCGCTCGCTCCGACTGGCGTTCCGCCTAAATTGCCTGCCTCTCTCCGTCCTGAGATTGCCCTCAAGGACCATCAACTCAGCGGGGTCGCATGGTTGCAGCATTTGTGGAGCCTCTCGCCGACAGCCTGTCGCGGCGCGCTGCTCGCCGACGACATGGGTTTGGGTAAGACGATCCAGCTTTTGACTTTCATGGCTGCGGCCATCGAGGAAAAGCCCGACATCGATCCGTTCCTGATCGTGGCCCCGGTCTCGCTGCTTGAAAACTGGAAGGAGGAGATCGCCAAGTTCTTCGCTCCCGGAGCCATGCGGGTTCTCACGCTCTATGGCCCATCGCTCGCGGAGAAGCGCGTTCCCAAGCGGGCTCTCGAAGAGGAGCTGGTCCGGGGCGGCGCGACCCGCCTTTTGGCCTCGGGTTGGCTGGGCGGCGCCCAAGTGGTGCTGACCACCTATGAAACCTTGCGCGATCTTGAATTTTCACTGGCGGCCCAACGCTGGTCGGCTATGATTTGCGACGAGGCCCAGAAGATCAAAACTCCAAACGCGCTGGTGACCAGGGCGGCGAAGAAGCAGAACGCCCGGCTCAAGATCGCCTGCACGGGCACGCCCGTGGAGAACACGCTGACCGACATTTGGTGCTTGTTCGATTTTGTCCAGCCGGGCCTGCTGGGGGCCTTGAAGGAATTTGGGAATCGCTACCGCAGGCCCATCGAAGCGGAGACCGACGAGGAGAAGGAGCGCGTCGCGGAGCTTCGCGCCTTGATCGAACCGCAAAAGCTGCGCCGGACCAAGGCCGAGGTCGCCAAGGATTTGCCCAAGAAAATCGAGGTCGATTCATGCAGGGCTTTGCCGCTGTCGGATCGGCAGCGCGCCCACTATGCCGACGCGGTCGCCGCATTCAGAAAGCGGGATAAATCAGGTCCAGCCAGCGGGCTGCAGTCGCCATTGGGCTTGCTTCAATACCTGCGCAGGCTTTGCTCCGATCCGAGGCCTCCTGGACAGGTTTCCACTGATTCGGAACTGCTGTCCGATATTGAGCTGCGCTCGCCCAAGATGGCGTGGCTCATGGGCCAGCTTGGCGAAATTGAGGGCAAGGGCGAGAAGGTCATCGTCTTCTGCGAATTCAGGGACTTGCAGCGCACGCTCCAGCGTTGCATCGGCGAGCGATTCGGCGTAGTTCCCGACGTGATCAATGGCGACACTTCGGCGGACTCGGCTAACGCGAACAACCGGCAGCGGCGCATCAAGAAATTCCAAGAAAAGCCGGGAGTTGGCGTGATCGTCTTGTCGCCCTTGGCGGTGGGGTTTGGCGTGAACATCCAAGCGGCGAACCACGTCGTTCACTTCACGCGAACATGGAATCCGGCCAAGGAAGATCAGGCCACGGATCGCGCTTACCGGATAGGGCAGACCAAGGACGTTCACGTCTATTACCCAGTCGTGGTCGCTCATGACTTCCTTACCTTCGACGCCAAGCTCGACAAGCTGCTGGATTGGAAGCGTGGGCTTTCGACCGACATGCTCAATGGTTCGGGAGATGTGAGCCCCGCAGACTTCGGGGACTTGGAGGCCCCGGATGGCGGCAACGCCTTTGGAAACGAATTGCTCGGTGCGGAGGACATCAGGTCGATGGACCCGGATGCTTTTGAGGCCCTGTGCGCATTGCTTTGGAGCAAGAGGGGGTATCCAAGAACGATAAAGCCCCCGCGCTCGGGAGACGGCGGCGTCGTGGCTATCAAAGGCACCGAAGGCGTCCTGATCCAGTGCAAGAGCTCATCGGTGGAGGGCCGCGAGCTGGGATGGGAGGCAGTCAAGGATGTTGCGGCAGGTGTTGGGGCTTACGCTCAGCGTCATCCAGGCGTGTCGTTTTCCATGATTGCTGCAACGAATCAACGCTTCAATGGCACCGCAAGGCAGCAAGCCGAAATTCTTGGCGTCGAGCTGGTGGACGGAGATGATTTGGAGAGTTTGCTCGTCAAGCATCCGGTCAAGCGCGGCGAACTTGAGCGGTTCCTACTCGCCAATTGGATGGCGGCATAAGCGGATCGGAAATACCACACGGAACGATTCGTACAGCAGAAGGTGGCAAACGATGGCCAAGCCAAGCCCGAATAAGAATGCTGTCGTCCTCACCCTGCAGGAAACTCAAGCATTCCTGGTGCTTCAAACGGTGTGGCCATCCACCGATGGACAGTTGCAATGTTGATATATATCATGAGACATACCGTTCACTGCAAGG
>NZ_JAUCDN010000351.1:0-3321 GCF_034675085.1 Devosia sp. | reverse complement strand
CCATTGCCGAACAGATCGAAGGGGATCGCTACAGGTTCTATTTCTCCTCGCGGGATACGCAAAATCGTGGCCATGGCGGTTATGTCGAGGTCGATATGCGCCAGCCCACCAAAGTGCTGTATCTGCACAAGGACCCGATCCTGGAGCCGGGTGAGCTGGGCTGTTTCGATGATAGCGGCGCACTGCCCAATTCAATTGTGGAGGTGGGAGGGCGCAAGCTCCTCTACTATACGGGCATCAATCTGGGCGTCACCGTGAAGATCCGCAATTCCATAGGGCTGGCCGAGTGGAACGAGAGCGAGCATCGGTTCGTGCGTCTTTTCCCCGGCCCCGTGATCGACCGAACCCGCGTCCAGCCCCATTTCGTTGCCACGCCGGAAGTCCTGCATGACGGAGAGCGCTTCCGTGCCTGGTTTACCTCCTGTGTCCGCTGGGAGGAGCGGCCGGAGGGCGCCAAGCATTTCTATAACCTGGAATATGCCGAATCTGCCGACGGCATCGATTGGCAGCGCGATGGCGTCGTGGCCATCGGTTTCCGCGACGAATTCGAATATGCGCTGGGCGTGCCGCGTGTGAAGCGGGATGGCGCGACCTATAAGATGTGGTTCTGCTCGCGCGCCACCGAGGACGTTTCAACCTATAGGCTGCGCTATGCGGAATCGGAAGATGGCGTGGCCTGGAGGCGACGGGATTCCCTTGTGGGGATCGATGTGTCCGAATCAGGCTGGGATTCGCAGATGATCTGCTACCCTTTCATCTTCGACCACGGGGACAACAGATATCTGCTCTATAACGGCAATGATTACGGCAAGACGGGATTTGGTATCGCCGTTCTGGATAGCGAATGATCCCGTGGCCGTCGAGGGAAGTATTGGTCCCTCTGATGCGCTATGCCTGCGTGGGCGCAGCGACCAATCTTATCGGATACCTTGCCTATCTTGGCCTTACGCATCAGGGCGTCGATCCCAAGATCGCCATGTCCCTGCTTTATGGGCTGGTGGTGTGCATCGGTTTTTTGGGCAATAGATTCTGGTCGTTCAGGCATGAAGGGAATATGGCGCGTGCCGGACTGCGCTATATTTTTACCAACGCGCTGGGATACGGGCTGAATCTGGCCTTGCTGCTGTTTTTCGTAGACTTCCTCAAACTCAATCATGCCTATGTGCAGTTCGCTGCGATATTCGTGGTCGCGGGCTTTCAATTTGTTCTGCTGCGGGTTTTTGTCTTTAGCCGCCCACAGGGCACCGATTCGAGGATCCATCCGTGAGAGAATGCGGGGCCTGCCATGCCGAGTTCGATTCCCTTACGCACGAATGCCGGGAGTGCGGGCATAGCCCGCAGCGGATAGATGGCCTCATCGCCTTCGCGCCCGAGATGGCGGCGTCGGAGGAGGGCTACAAGGCAGAATTCTATGATGAGTATCACGGCCTGGAGCGGCACCATTTCTGGTTCACGGTTCGCCGCGACCTGATCGTTTTCTTCATCAGGCTTCATCGCCCCGATGTTTCCGCCTATTTCGAAGTCGGCTGTGGCACCGGATACGTCATGGAGGGTGTGGGGCAGGCATTTCCCGAGGCACATTTGTCCGGAAGCGAAATGCTCACCAGCGGCCTGACCCTCGCCAGAAAGAGCCTGCCATCGGCGGAATTTCTGCAAATGGATGCTCGCAACATTCCCTTCAAAGAGCATTTCGATGTCGTCGCAGCCTTCGACGTCATCGAACATATCAAGCAGGACGATCTTGTTCTTCGGCAATTATACAAGGCGGCCCGGCCTGGCGGAGTGCTGATAGTGACCGTTCCGCAGCATCAATGGCTGTGGAGCGAGGTGGATGTCTATTCGCAACACGAGCGTCGCTACTCGGCTCCAGCGTTGCACACTGCGATAGAGGCTGCGGGCTTCCGGGTGGTGGATTCGACCTCATTCGTGACGTTTCTTCTGCCGCTAATGCTGGTATCGCGACTTTTGGGGCGCGGCCGGTCCGCAGACGCCGACCCGCTTTCTGAATTCAGGATTCCCGGTTGGCTGAATGGAGTGCTCACCTGGATCATGCGGCTGGAGGCATTCTTCGTCCGCCTGGGCCTGCGCCTGCCGATCGGGGGCTCCAGACTTGTTGTGGCGTTAAAGGACCAGCGTCCAGTATGACGGCAACAGAGACAATGACTGACGCGTCATCTTGGGGGATGCTGTGATCGACAGGATAGAGTTCAACCGGCCCTTCATGACCGGTAAAGAGTTCCAGTATATCGAAGAGGCGAAGAAGCACTTCGTTCTTGCCGGCGATGGCCCGTTCTCGAAAAAATGCCACGCGTGGCTGGAGCAATCTACGGGAACCGCGCGGGCGCTGCTGACCCATTCCTGCACAGCGGCCCTGGAGATGGCGGCGCTGCTGCTCGATATAGAGCCGGGCGACGAGGTTATCATGCCGGCGTTTACGTTCGTCTCGACGGCTAATGCCTTCGTGCTTCGAGGCGGCGTTCCGGTCTTCGTGGATATCCGACCCGATACGCTCAACCTCGACGAACAGCTCATCGAGGCGGCGATAACCCCCCGGACCAAGGCCATCGTGGCCGTCCACTATGCCGGCGTCGCCTGCGAGATGGACACCATCCTCGATATTGCCCGGCGTCATTCGCTCAAGGTCGTAGAGGACGCCGCCCAGGGCGCCATGGCCAGCTATAAGGGGCGCTTTCTCGGGGCCATCGGGGATCTCGGCACGCTGAGCTTCCACGAAACCAAGAATGTCATTTCGGGGGAAGGCGGCGCGCTTCTGGTCAACGATCCCACTTTCATCCAGCGCGCGGAAATCATCCGGGAAAAAGGAACCGATCGCAGTCGTTTCTTTCGGGGAGAGGTCGATAAATATACCTGGCAGGAAGTTGGTTCGTCCTATCTGCCGGGCGATCTGGTTGCGGCTTTTCTCTGGGCGCAACTCGAGCAGGCCGAAAAGATCACGCAAGGCAGGCTCGGCCTATGGCAGAATTACCATGACGCCTTGCAGGATCTGGAGCGACAGGGGGTTCTTCGCCTGCCGATTATCCCACCGGAATGCCAGCATAATGCTCATATGTACTATGTTCTTCTGGCGGAGCGGGTCGACCGGCAGGCCGTGTTGAAGCGGCTGAAGGCCAAAGGGATAAACGCCGTTTTCCACTATGTGCCCCTCCATGATTCACCGGCGGGCAAAAGATATTCAAGGCCGCATGGCGATCTGCGCGTCACCGATGATCTTTCGGCGCGCCTTATCCGCCTGCCGCTTTGGATGGGCCTGAGCATGGAGCAGCAATCCAGGGTTGTCAGCGCCCTGACCGAAGCCGTGAC
>NZ_JAUCDN010000350.1:0-3347 GCF_034675085.1 Devosia sp. | reverse complement strand
GCATGGACGTGGCCTATTGCGCCCAGCCGGTGCGTCTCATCGGCCATCACACCGGCATTTCCATGGGGTTTTACGGCACCTCGCACCACGCCACCGAGGACATCTCCACCATGCGGGCCATTGCCGACCTGACGGTGAACTCGCCCTCGGACGGCGCCCAATATGCGCAATTGCTGCGCGAATCCGCCACCTACCGGCAGCCGATCTATTTCCGCACCCATCGCGGCCATGATCCGGTGATCTACGACAAGGCCGAGCCCTTCACCATCGGCAAGGCCAAGGTGCATGGCTTCGGCAAGGACGTGACCATCATCGCCTGCGGCATGGCGGTGCATGGCGCCAGGGCGGCCATGGAAGCGCTCAATGCGCAGGGCCATTCGGTGGGCCTGATCGACATGCACACCATCAAGCCGCTCGACGCCGAAGCGGTGATGGAGGCGGCCAAGGCTTCGCGCGTCGTGCTCACGGTCGAGGAGCACAATATCCTGGGCGGGCTGGGCTCGGCCGTGGCCGAGGTGATGGCCGAGAACCCGGCCAAGGCGCGGCTGGTACGCCACGGCATCATGGATGAATACAGCCTCATCGCTCCTCCGACCCATCTTTATCGGCACTACAAGCTCGATGCGGCCGGCATTCAGGAGATTGCTGCGCGTTATCTGTAGAGACAGCCTTTCGCCCGGCCCTCCTCCCGGCCGGGCGATAAAAAGCGGCGGTATCGGATGCGATACCGCCGCTTTTTCGCGTCAGGCGGAAATGCCGCCCAGACAGATATATTTCATCTCCAGATAGTCGTCGGCGCCATATTTGGAGCCCTCGCGGCCGGTGCCCGATTGCTTGACCCCGCCAAAGGGCGCGACCTCGGTGGAGATAAGCCCGGTATTGACCCCGACAATGCCGTATTCGAGCGCTTCGGCCACCTTGAACACCTTGCTCAGGTCGCGCGCATAGAAATAGGCGGCAAGGCCGAAAATGGTGTCATTGGCCATGGCGATGACCTGATCGACATCCTCGAAGCGGAAGAGGGGAGCAAGGGGGCCGAAGGTTTCTTCCTTGGCCACCACCATGTCCTGGGTGACGCCGGTCAGCACGGTGGGCTCGAAAAAGGTGTCGCGGTTCCCCGCCGGCATGCCGCCGCGCACCAGCCTTGCGCCCTTGCCCAGGGCGTCGGCGATGTGTTCGGCTACCTTGTCGGTCGCTGCCTTGTCGATCAGCGGGCCGATGGTGACGCCCTCGTCGAACCCGTCGCCCACGCGCAGCTTGCCCACCGCTGCGGCGAGCTTTTCGGCAAAGGCGTCATAGATGCCGGCCTGCACATAAAGGCGGTTGGTGCACACGCAGGTCTGCCCGGCATTGCGGAACTTGGACTGGATAGCGCCTTCCACCGCCGCATCCAGATCGGCATCGTCGAAGACGATGAAGGGGGCGTTGCCGCCCAGCTCCAGGCTGACCTTCTTGATCTGGTCGGCGCATTGCCGCATCAGGATGCGGCCCACTTCGGTCGAGCCGGTGAAGCTGAGCTTGCGCACCTTCTCGTTCTCGCAGAATTCGGCCCCGATGGCCGCGCTCGAAGCCGAGGTGACCACCGAAAAAATGCCCTTGGGAATGCCGGCCCGCTCGGCCAGAACCGCCAGCGCCAGCGCCGAAAGCGGGGTCTGCTTGGCCGGCTTGGAGACGAAGGCGCAGCCCACGGCCAGGGCCGGCGCGGCCTTGCGGGCGATCATGGCGATGGGAAAATTCCACGGCGTGATGGCGCCGACCACGCCCACCGGCTGCTTGATGACCATGATGCGCTTGTCCTCGGCATGGCCGGGGATGATGTCGCCATAGATGCGGCGGGCTTCCTCGGCGAACCATTCGATATAGGCAGCGCCATAGGCCACTTCGCCCTTGGCCTCGGCGAAGGGCTTGCCCATCTCGGCGGTGAGGATGCTGGCCAGATCGTCCTGATTGGCCATGATCAGCTCGAACCATTTGCGCAGCAGCTTGCCGCGCGCCGCCCCGGTCAAAGCGGCCCAGGATTTCTGGGCGGCATGGGCGGCCTCGATGGCGCGGGCGGTTTCGGCCCGGCCCATATCGGGCACGAGCAGCAGGGTTTCCCCGGTTGATGGATTTTCCACGGGAAAGGTCTTGCCGGAATCGGCGCCTGCCCATGTACCGGCCAGATAGGCGCGATCGGTAAGCAGGCTGGGGTCGCGCAGGCGGCTAAGAAGGGTTTTGGTCACGAAAAATCTCTTTCTGCTCAGGCAAATTCCAGCATGACCTTGATGGCCCGCTGACGATCCTGCGCGAAGGCAAAGGCGGCATCCGCCTCGGTGAAGGGGAAGGTGCCCGAGATGATCGGGCGAACATCGATGGCGCGGCTGGAAATCAGCGCCGCCGCCTGATTGAACTCGCGGTCGAAGCGGAAGGTGCCGCGATAGGTGATCTCCTTGGTCACCAGCGGGTTGAAGGGCAGGGTCATCTGGTCGGGCAGAATCCCGACCTGGACGATGCTGCCGCCCGGCCGGGTCACCGCCAAAGCCGATTGCACGGCCGAGGGGTGCCCCGAACACTCAAAGACCACGTCGAACCGGCCGCGATCCTTTTCTTCCTCCGCCAACGCCCCCGGAACCGATACGTCGTAGCTTGCCGCCGCGCCCAATTGCCCGGCCAGCGCCAGCGGACCGGCCGCTACGTCCGTTGCCGAAACCGACGCGGCGCCGGCATGCCGCGCCGCCAGCAGGGTGAGCGCGCCAATGGGGCCGAAGCCGGTCACCAGGACGCGCTTGCCGCTTAGGTCCGGCCCCTGCGACACGGCATGCAGGCACACCGCCAGCGGCTCGCAGACGGCGGCCTCATCGAGCCCGATCCCATCGCCGACGGGCACGGCCTGCTGCTCGGTCACCACCACATATTCACGGAACCCGCCATCGACATGGGGATCGCGCATGGCGCTGCCCATGAAGCGCATGTCGCTGCATTGGCGCGGCATGCCGGCGCGGCAATAGGCGCATGCGCCGCAGGCCAGGCTGGGGTTAACCGCGACGCGGTCGCCTTCGGTTACGGCGGTGACGCCCGCTCCGGTGGCGTCCACGACGCCCGCCAGTTCATGGCCGAGCACCATCGGCGCCTTCATGCGTACGACGCCAAAGCCGCCATGGTGGAAATAATGCATGTCCGAGCCGCATATGCCGCCACGATGGATGCGCACCCGCACTTCGCCCGGGCCGGGTTCTGGAATTGGCCGGTCCTCTATGGTCAGGCGATGGGGTTCTTGAAGCACCAGGGCTTTCATGGCGGCTGTTCCCTCCCTTGGGCAGGCGTGTTGACGTACAGAAAATATCATGCATCATATGCGATATCAATGT
>NZ_JAUCDN010000349.1:0-3350 GCF_034675085.1 Devosia sp. | reverse complement strand
CCCCAGCGCCTCATTGGCGGCGATGGCGGTCATGTTGACGACGCCGCGGCTGGTGGTGGACGGCGCCAGGATATGCGCCGGCGACCGCGTGCCCATCAGGATCGGCCCCACCGCCAGCGCGTGGTTCATCTCCTTGAGCAGCGTCATGGAGAGGTTGGCCGCGTCGAGATCGGGGAAGATCAGCAGATTGGCTTCCCCATGCAGCTCGGTCTCGGGCACGTAGCGGTCGCGCAGCGTCTCGCTCAGCGCCAGGTCGCCCTGCATTTCGCCCTCGACGATCATGTCGGGAGCGATCTGCTTGAGCCGGGCATAGGCCTCGCGCATCTTGTAGGCGCTTTCGCCGTCGCGCGAGCCGAAATTGGAATAGCTCAGCAGCGCCGCCCGCGCCTCGATATTGAACCGGCGCAGATGGTTGCGCGCCTGTAGCGTGATGGAGACGATCTCGTCGACGCTCGGATTTTGCGTCATATAGGTATCGGTGAGGAAGAACGGACCGCGCGGCAGGATGAGCAGCGACAGCGCCGAGACGTCGCTCACCCCGTCCTGCAAGCCGATGATCGAGCGGATGTCGCGGGCATGCTTGATGAAGCGCCCCTGCAAGCCGCAGATCATGCCGTCTGCTTCGCCGCGCTTCACCGCCAGCGCCGCGATCACCGTGGTATTGGTGCGCACGATGGTGCGCGCCGTGTCGGGGGTGACGCCGTCGCGCCCCACAAGCGAGTGGAACAGGCTCACATAATCGCGGTAGCGCGGATCGTCCTCGGGATTGATGACCTCGCAATCGACCCCCGGCCTTATGCTCAGCCCGAAGCGCTCGATGCGCGCTTCCAGCACCGCCGGGCGGCCGATCAGGATCGGCCGGGCGATGCGCTCCTCCAGCAGCACCTGGGCGGCGCGCAGCACGCGCTCATCCTCGCCATCGGCAAAGGCGATGCGCTTGTTCTGCCCCTGCACCCGGTCGATGATCGGCTTCATCACCAGGCCCGAGCGGAAGACGAAGCGATTGAGGCTGTCGCGATAAGCGGTCCAGTTCTCGATCGGCTTCTGCGCCACCCCCGAGTCCATGGCGGCCTTCGCCACCGCCGGCGCGATGCGCAGGATCAGCCGCTGGTCGAAGGGGTTGGGAATGATGTGGTCGGCGCCATAGACCGCCGGCGCCCCGGAGGGCGACACTTCCAGCCCCGGCTCATGGGCCAGCCTGGCGATGGCGCGCACCGCCGCCAGCTTCATCTCCTCGTTGATGGTGCTGGCATGCACGTCCAGCGCCCCCCGGAAGATGAAGGGGAAGCACAGGACGTTGTTGACCTGGTTGGGATAGTCCGAACGCCCGGTACACACCATGGCGTCGGGGCGGATCTCCTTGGCCACTTCCGGCATGATTTCCGGCGTCGGATTGGCCAGCGCCAGGATCAGCGGCTTGGGACCCATTTTCGCCAGCATTTCGGGGCGCAGCGCCCCGGCGGCCGACAGCCCCAGGAAAATATCGGCGCCCTCGATCACCTCGGCCAGGCTCGTGGCGTCGCTTGTGCGGCGGAACTGGCCGCGCCATTTGTCATTGACGTCGTTGCGCTTGTGGGTGAGCAGCCCGTCCTTGTCGGCCACCCAGATATTCTCGTGCCTTGCGCCCAGCGACACCAGCACGTTGAGGCACGCGATGGCCGCGGCCCCTGCCCCCGAGGTGCAGATCTTGGCATCCTCGATTTTCTTGCCCGCCAGCTCCAGCCCGTTGAGCACCGCCGCGCCCACGATGATGGCCGTGCCGTGCTGGTCGTCATGGAACACCGGGATCGGCATGCGCTCGCGCAGCGTCTCCTCGATCTCGAAACAGTCCGGCGCGCGGATATCTTCGAGATTGATGCCGCCGAAAGTGGGCCAGAGCGGGGCCACGGCATCACTGAATTTCTGCGGGTCGAGTTCGTCGATCTCGAGGTCGAACACGTCGATGCCGGCGAATTTCTTGAACAGGACGGCCTTGCCTTCCATCACCGGCTTGGAGGCCAGCGCGCCGATATTGCCCAGCCCCAGCACCGCCGTGCCGTTGGAAATGACGGCGACCAGGTTCTGCCGCGAGGTATAGCGGGCCACCGAGGTGGGATTGGCGGCGATTTCCTCGCAGGGGGCAGCCACGCCCGGCGAATAGGCCAGCGCCAGGTCGCGCTGGTTGCCCAGGGGCTTTATGGGCTGGATTTCGAGCTTTCCGGGCTTGGGGAATTCGTGGAAGTGCAGCGCCGCATCCCGCAGGGCCTTTTTTTGCTCGCTCACGTCGTTGGTCACGCCATCCTCCACACACCCACTCGCCCGCCACGGCCCTGGGGCCTGGCGGCCCCGCGTTGGTGCCACCATTTTCAGCCGATGAAAAGTGTCAATGTCCGGGCAATGATGCAACTAAAGTTCTAGGCGGCGTTGCCCACCAGGTTGCCGATGCGGCCACGCGCCGCCTGCGTGCTGCTCAGCGCCGTGGCCAGCTCGCGGAAAGCGCCGATCTTGAGGGCGGGCGCGAAGATATAGCCCTGCGCTTCCACCACGCCCCGCGCCCGCAGATACAGCGCCTGCTCCTCGGTTTCCACGCCCTCGGCGACGATTTCGCAATCGAGGTCCTTGGCCATGGCGATCAACCCGTCCAGCACCGGCACCTGCGTGGTGCCGGGCTTGACCATGTCCACGAAGATGCGGTCGATCTTGATGACGTCGACGCCCAGCGTGCCCAGGAACGCCAGGTTCGAGTGCCCCGTGCCGGCATCGTCCAGCGCGATGCGCGAGCCCAGCGCGTGCAGGCCGGCGATGACGCTGTTGGCCACCGCCGAATTGCCCACCGGGTGGCGCTCGGTGATTTCGAACACCAGCTGGCGGAAGCTGATGGCGGAATTGCCGAAGATCGCCTCCACGTCCTGCACGATGCTGGCATCGCGGAAATGCCCCTCGAACAGATTGATGGAAATTTTCAGGTCCGGCATCATCTGCACCAGGTCGCTGAGGTCGAACTTGACCTGCTGCATCAGCGACAGCGTCATGGGAATGGCCAGTCCCGTCACTTCCGCATAGTCGATGAAGGCGCCGGGCGGCACCACCTCGCCATTCTTCTTTTCCCAGCGGCACAGCACCTCGCAGCCCATCAGGTGCCCGGTGCGAAGATTGATGACCGGCTGGTAATAGGGCTTGATTTCCCCGCGCGCGATCGCCCGTTCCAGATCGAAGGCCGGCACGCGCGTGCGCCGCACATAGCTCAGCGAAAACAGCAGCAGGCAGGCGCTGATGAGGCATGCCACCAGCGTGAAGCCGAAATCGAGATCGGCATAGCCGGCCCGCGCCATGGCGAAGGGACTGGCATAGTCCACCTTGAGCGGCATCTG
>NZ_JAUCDN010000348.1:0-3353 GCF_034675085.1 Devosia sp. | reverse complement strand
TGTCGATCAGGCCCCCCGAATGGCCCTGCGCGTTGCGCGCGTCCATGGCCGCCCTGGCGCCAGGCACGGCCATGCCGCAGGCGATGATGGTCACGTCCTTGCCGATGCCGTGCACCTTGGCCTTGCCGATCTTGAACGGCTCGGAGGTGTCATAGATCACCGGATCATGGCCGCGATGGGTGCGGAAATAGATCGGCTGGCTATAGGTGGCCGATTCACGCAGCAATTGCGCGTATTGGGCGCCGTCCGAAGGCGAGATCACCGTGAGGTCGGCAATGGCCCTCATGGTGGAGATATCCTCTGTGGCGTGGTGCGAAGTGCCGTAAAAGCCCATGGAAATGCCCGTGTGGTGGCCGATGAGCCGCACCGGCTGGGCGCAATAGGCCACGTCCATGCGGATCTGCTCGCAGGCCAGCAGCCCGATGAAGGAAGCGAAGGTCGCCACATAGGGAATGAGGCCGGTGGTGGCCATGCCAGCGGCGGCGGAGACCATATTCTGCTCGGAAATGCCGAACTGCACGAACCGCTCGGGATAGCGCTCGGCGAAGCCGACCAGGCCATTGGAATGCTGAAGATCAGCGGTGCCGGCGGCGATCGGATGGCCAGCCTCGACCAGCTCGATCAGCGTATCGGAAAGCACCGAGAGGGTGGGCGCATTCTTGTTGAGGTCGCGATATTGCCAGGACTTGGGATTGACCGGCGCGTTCATGACTGGGCTCCGTTTGCGAGAATTGTCTGACGGGCGGCTTCCTCATCTTCGGGCGCGAGCCAGCCGAGATGCCAGCCGGGCTCGGTCTCCATATAGTCGATGCCCTTGCCCTTGA
This sequence comes from Devosia sp., assembly GCF_034675085.1. Classification (GTDB taxonomy): domain Bacteria; phylum Pseudomonadota; class Alphaproteobacteria; order Rhizobiales; family Devosiaceae; genus Devosia. Next base: position 2,529 of record NZ_JAUCDN010000348.1, on the reverse strand, counting down.
GGGTTTTGGCGATGATGCAGCAGGGGCGCGTGCGCGCCTTGTCCGCCTTGACCTCACGCAGCTTCTGGGTCAGCGCGACGATGTCGTGGCCGTCGACCACATGGACCTCCCAGCCGAAGGCGCGCCATTTCTCGTCCAGCGGCTCGATGGCGATGACGTCATCGACCTTGCCGTCGAGCTGGTAGCCATTGCGGTCGATGATGGCGATGACATTGGAAAGACCATGGCTGGAGGCGTTAAGCGCCGCTTCCCAGACCTGTCCTTCCTGCATCTCGCCGTCTCCCAGCAGCACGAAGACGTTGAAATCCTGGCCCTGGATACGCGCGCCATGGGCCATGCCGACGCCGTTGGAGAGGGCGTGGCCGATGGAACCGGAGCTGAAATCGACCCCGGGCACCTTGCGCATGTCGGGATGGTCGCCCAGGGGACTGCCCAGGCGGGTATAGTCGTCCAGCCATGCCGTGGGGAAGAAATCGAGGTCGGCAAGGATCGGGAACAGCCCCACCGCCGCATGGCCCTTGCCCATCAGGAAGCGGTCGCGATCGGGCCAGTTGGGCTCGCCGCGCCGGATATCCATGACATCGTAATAGAGCGAGGAGAAGATTTCGGCGCAGGAGAAAACCGACGAATAGTGCCCCACCTTGGCGATGCTGATCAGGCGTATGGTCTCCAGGCGCACGAATTGAGCCCGCTCTTCAAGCCGCGCTATCTGCTCGGGTCCTAGTTCGGTATTTTTCATAACATCACTCGCATCCGGCATTTGACGGCCCCTGCACGCGGGCAGCGGGCCTTCCGCAGAGGCACCCTGCCCTGCACCACCCATCGAGTAACAAGATCGGTTTCAGCGGTCAAGTATGATGCATCATATATGATCTAAGAAGGAGACCGACCGACGAATTGCCGTTAACCGCTCTCGTTTAGGAATTATGGAGGCCCGGCTTCTATCCTCGCGCGGCAATTGTCCTGGCGAGAACTCAGATGCGGGCCGCACAAGCACACAAGACCACCCTGTCACCCGGTGACGCCGATATGGCGCTGCCGCTGGTGCTCGACGTCGACAACGCGCTGCTGCGCACCGACCTGCTGCATGAATGCGCCGTCGCTTTCGTCAAGGCCAATCCGTTTCGCGTCTTCCTGCTGGTGTGGTGGCTGTTGCAGGGCAAGGCACAGCTAAAGCGCAAGCTGGCCCAGCTTGTGCATCTCGACTTCGCTTCCCTGCCGGTCAACAAGGACCTCGAGGACTATGCCGCCGGCCAGCACGCCTCGGGGCGCCTTGTCTGCCTCGCGACAGCAGCCGATGAATTGCTGGCGATCCGGCTGTCCCCGCGTTTCGCCTTCGTGGATTTCGTCCTTGCCAGTGACGGACAGCGCAACCTCAAGGGCCAAGCCAAGGCGGAAGCGGTGGAGGCGCGTTTTCCGCAGGGCTTCGCCTATGCCGCCGACAGCCGCTCGGACCTGCATATCTGGCGAAAGGCCCAGGCCATCATCCTGGTCAATGCCAGCGCCGCGACGAGCCGCGCGGCACGGGCGCTGGGCAAACCGGTAGAGGCCGTATTCACCCCGCCGCCGCTGGGGCTGCGCGGCTGGCTCAAGGCCCTGCGGGTGCACCAATGGGCCAAGAACGTGCTGATCTTCATCCCGCTGGTGTTGAGCGGCCTGTTCACCGACATCGAGGCCTGGCGGGCGGCCATACTCGCCTTCGTGGCGCTCAGCCTGATGGCGTCGGCCACCTATCTGGTCAACGATATCTGGGATATCGAGGACGACCGCCGCCACTGGAGCAAGCGCAACCGGCCCCTGGCCAGTGGGCGCATGAGCCTCAAGCAGGCGGCCCTGATGGCGCCGGCCGCGCTCGCAGTCAGCTTTATTATCGGCGCCATGATGGGTCCGGCGGTCTTTACGGTGCTGCTGGCCTATGCCGTGCTGACGCTGGGATATTCCTTTTCCTTCAAGCGCAAGCCCGTTCTCGACACATTCATCCTGGCCACGCTGTTCACCCTGCGACTGGTGCTGGGCATCGCCGCGGTCGGGGTAACCACCTCGCCATGGCTGCTGGTGTTTTCAATGTTCCTGTTCACCTCGCTTTCCTTCGCCAAGCGCCTGACCGAAGTCTTGCGGTTTGCCGAAAAGAGCCCCGATATCGGCGAGAAAATCTCGGGACGCGGCTATTTCGTCATGGACACCCCATTCATCCTGAGCATGGGCGTGTCGAGCGGCATGGCGTCCATCCTCATCATGGTGCTGTATCTGACGCAGGACGCCTTTCTCGTCGATTTCTACTCCAATGCGGTCTGGCTGTGGGGCATTCCGCCCATGCTGTTCCTGTGGCTCTCGCGCATCTGGATGATCGCGCAGCGGGGCGAGCTGATGGACGATCCGGTGGTCTTTGCCACGCGCGACCCCAAGAGCCTGATGCTCTGCGCGGCGGTGGGAGCGGCTTTCGTCATGGCCTGGCGGGGGCTGCCGTTTTGATCCATCGCCTGCCGCAAGTCGTTCGCTTCCTGCTGCTGGGCGGGCTGGCCGCGGCCA
>NZ_JAUCDN010000347.1:0-3353 GCF_034675085.1 Devosia sp. | reverse complement strand
TCAGGACACCTCGCCCTAACGCGAGGCGCATAGGCCTGGGAGGGCCGCTTGATATGGCTGAAACGCCCCAAACCGCACCGGCGGTCAAACCGGCTAATCCCAATTTTTCGTCGGGCCCCTGCGCCAAACGCCCCGGTTGGACCGTGGCGGCGCTGGCCGACGCGCTGACCGGGCGCTCGCACCGCTCCAAGCCCGCCAAGGCGCGCATCCAGAAGGCCATCGACCTGACGCGCGAGCTGTTGCAGGTGCCGGCCGATTATCGCATCGGCATCGTGCCCGCCTCCGATACCGGCGCGGTGGAAATGTTCCTCTGGAGCGCCCTGGGTGCGCGCGGCGTCGACATGCTGGCCTGGGAATCGTTCGGCGCCGGCTGGGTCACCGATGTGCAAAAGCAGCTCAAGCTCGATGACGTCCGCGTGCTCGACGCGCCCTATGGCGAACTGCCCGATCTTGCCCAGGTCGATTTCGCCCGCGACGTGGTCTTCACCTGGAACGGCACCACCTCGGGCGTGCGCGTGCCCGACGCGGACTGGATTCCGGCCAACCGCGAAGGGCTGACCATTTGCGACGCCACCTCGGCGGCCTTTGCCCAGAAGCTCGATTTCGCCAAGCTCGATGTCGTCACCTTCTCCTGGCAGAAGGCGCTGGGCGGGGAGGCCGCGCATGGCATCCTGATCCTGTCGCCCCGCGCCGTCGAGCGGCTCGAAACCTACAAGCCCGACCGGCCCCTGCCCAAGATTTTCCGCATGACCAAGGGCGGCAAGCTGATCGAGGGCATCTTCAAGGCCGAGACCATCAACACCGTCTCCATGCTCTGCATCGAGGATGCAGTGGATGCCATGGAATGGGGCCTCGAAATCGGTGGGCTCGCAGCCATGCAGGCCCGTGCCGACGCCAATTTCAAGGTGCTGAACGACTGGGTCGCCAAGACCGGCTGGGTCGATTTCCTCGCCAAGGTGCCCGAGCAGCGCTCGAACACCTCGGTGTGCCTGTCCATCGTCGATCCGGCCATCGTGGCGCTCGACGCCGAGGCGCAGGCTGCTTTCGCCAAGGCGCTGGTGGCCCGGCTCGACAAGCTCGGCGTCGGCTATGATTTCGGCTCCTACAAGGACGCTCCGGCGGGCCTCAGGATCTGGGCCGGCTGTACGGTGGAGGCTTCCGACCTCGCCGCGCTGACGCCCTGGCTCGACTGGGCCTTCGCCGAGGAAAAGGCCCTGCTCAAGGCTGCCGCTTGATTTAGTCACCCCTCCCAGCCTCCCCCAGCAAGGGGGAGGTGCTGATCGAGTTCGTGGCACGATGCTGCCCCGAATTCGGAGCCTATACCTCCCCCTTGCTGGGGAGGGCGGGAGGGGGTGATGCCCCCATTGCACTCAAAATTCAGGGATATCCCAATGCCCAAGGTTCTCGTTTCGGATAAACTCAGCCCCACCGCCGTCCAGATCTTCAAGGACAATGGCGTGGAGGTCGACTACCTGCCCGATCTGGGCAAGGACAAGGACAAGCTGTTCGAGGTCATCGGCCAGTATGACGGCCTGGCCATCCGCTCGGCCACCAAGGTCACCGAGAAGATCATCTCGGCCGCCACCAATCTCAAGGTCGTCGGCCGCGCCGGCATCGGCGTCGACAATGTCGATATTCCGGCCGCCACCAAGAAGGGCATCATCGTGATGAACACGCCCTTCGGCAATTCGATCACCACGGCCGAGCACGCCATCGCCATGATGATGGCGCTGGCCCGCCAGCTGCCCGAGGCCGACGCCTCGACCCGCGCGTCGAAGTGGGAAAAGAACCGCTTCATGGGCGTGGAAGTCACCAACAAGACGCTGGGCCTGATCGGGGCGGGCAATATCGGCTCGATCGTGGCCGACCGCGCCCTGGGGCTGCGCATGAAGGTCATCGCCTACGATCCCTTCCTCACCCCCGAGCGCGCCGAAAAGCTGGGCGTGGAAAAGGTCGACCTCAACGAGCTGCTGGCCCGCGCCGATTTCATCACCCTGCATACCCCGCTGATCGAGGCGACCCGCAATATTCTCAATGCGGAAAATCTGGCCAAGACCAAGAAGGGCGTGCGCATCGTCAATTGCGCCCGGGGCGGGCTGATCGATGAGGCGGCGCTTTACGACGCGCTGAAATCGGGCCATGTCGCCGGCGCGGCGCTGGACGTGTTCCTGGAAGAGCCGGCCCAGAACAACCCGCTGTTCGAGCTGCCCAATGTCATCTGCACCCCGCATCTGGGTGCCTCGACCACCGAGGCGCAGGAAAATGTCGCCCTGCAGGTGGCCGAGCAGATTTCGGCCTATCTGATGAGCGGCGAGATCACCAACGCCCTCAACTTCCCCTCGATTTCGGCCGAGGAAGCCCCGATCATCACGCCCTGGGTGCAACTGGCCGAGGCGCTGGGCTCGTTTGCCGGGCAGCTCACCGAAACCGCCATCAAGGGCGTTAGAATCGAGTTCGAGGGCACCCCGGCCGGTCTGAACACCCGCCCGATGATCGCGGCGGCCATCAATGGCGTGCTCAAGCCCTCGCTGGGCGACATCAACATGGTCTCGGCGCCCCAGATCGCCAAGGATCGCGGCATCGTGGTGGAAACCACCACCCGCGACCAGCAGGGCGCCTATGAGGGCTATATCCGCCTCACCGTCACCACCGAGCGGCAGGAGCGGGGCGTGGCCGGCACGCTGTTCGCCAATGGCAAGCCGCGCATCATCCAGGTCAAGACCATCAATATGGATGCCGAGCTGTCGCCCTCGATGCTCTATGTCACCAATGAGGACAAGCCCGGCCATATCGGGCGGCTGGGCACGCTGCTGGGCAAGCAGGGCATCAACATCGCCAACTTCAATCTCGGCCGCGCCGAGGTCGGGGGCGACGCCATCGCGCTGGTGTCCATCGATGGCAATTTGACCGAGGCCCAACTGGCCGAAATCGCAGCCCTCGAAGGCGTCAAGCAGGCCAAGGCCCTGCATTTCTAGGGTCGCTGTTGGACTGTCTTCCCCTCCCCTGGAGGCAGGGCTATCGCATATGGGTTGTGGCACGATAGCGCTGCATCCGCCGGGCGGTACCTCCCCCTTGACGGGGGAGGTTAGGAGGGGGTGCCGAGAGCCCGAATATAGGGGCTAAACGCCCCCCACCCTTGATCGAGCCATTCGAGCATAGCTCTCATGGCCTTCTCGCCTCAAATCGCCCCACTGGGGCGATTTGTCCTGAAGGGATGGCTCGAAGCCCCGCAAGAGCCTGCGCCGGAAGTGGCGGTGCGCTGCCCGCCCACCGGCGCACAAAGCCAATAGCCATCCTTATGCTCCGGGTCTAATCTTGCCCCAATCCCCTCGCGCCAAGAGCTGAGCCATGAA
>NZ_JAUCDN010000346.1:0-3361 GCF_034675085.1 Devosia sp. | reverse complement strand
GATTTGCAATCCGCTGCGTAACCACTCCGCCACGAGGCCTCTCGGCGCCTGTACCTATTGGACATCAAAAGCTTATGCAAGAGGCAGGTTCAAGAGCCGTGAATTTCTGAAACGGGAAGCGCGGCAGCCCCAAGTTTTCTGAAATCGGCGGACCATTTGGCTATTGCGCCGAACTGCCCCGAATGCCTCAGCTTGGAGCGGACCTTACGGCGCGTCGATCTTCGCGAGCCATGCGCTGGGTGCCCAGAATCCGGCCTGGGCGGCGCTGGGGGGATGCAGGGCGGCACCTCCATATCAGCATGCAAGGGCCCTTGCAGCGCAGAGATGATCATTGGCAGCAATTACGGGCTGGTCCAGATATTGGTCACGCCCATGGCGCTGCTCATGACCTATCTGGTCTCAGGCGCGGCAGGCGCCGCCCTGGTTCCGGAACGGGTGATCGATATCCTGCTTGGCGCGGCGATCAGCATCAGCGCCGCCGTTCTATTTTTCTCGACGCGGGACCGCCAGACATTGGCGCACCATCACTCCTCGCGCGGCAAGCAATAGCCGGCCTCTACCGACAACAGCACTTCAGCTTGGCATCGAGCTCGAGCGGTAAGTTTAACGCTTGCTTATCGAGCGCCTCGTAACAATACGGCGGCGAGGGGACCGACGAGGACTATCATGACGAGCGAGCTGTCGCTCAATCTGCTCAATCCCGCCATCATGGCTGTATTTGCAGCGGTTTTTGGCATTCTGGGGAGCCAGCGGCGCAGGCAGAGATATCTGCTTTTGCTGAGCATGGCCTTTGTGTGCGGGGGCTTGGGCTTTTTCGTGCAGGGGCTGCTGATGCCGCCTGACATGCCCGAATGGCGGCTCGTGCCCAACGCCATCTTCTTTGCGGCCCTGCTGCTGATCTGCAGCAGCGCCCTGGCCCGAGCGGGCATAGCGGTGCCCCTGATGGCCTTTGGCCTTATTGCCGTGGCAGAGATGGCCGGGCTTTCCGTCTTTTTCTTTATTTACCCCAGCCTTTTGGGCCGTATCTATGTGTCCAACGCCGCCTTTGTGTTGCTGATCGGCACGACGCTGGTGCTGCTTGCGCGCGCCCGTCCCTGGGATGGAGCCGACTGGATGATCGGGGGGCTCGCCGTTCTCGGGCTCGGCCTTTGCATCACGCGGCCGATCACAGCCTCCTTCGAGGAGATGGTGGTCAATGCCGGCAACCTGCTCAGCTCGGGCTATTGGCTGGCTGTACAATTCATGGCCGTGCTAATGGCGACCCTGGTGACGCTGGGTTTCCTGTTGGCAACCGCCATCGATATTTTTGGCGAGTTGCAGGCGGAGGCGCGGCGCGATCCGCTGTCCGGGCTGCTCAACAGGGGCGGCTTCGAAACCCTTGCCCGCCGCTGCCTCGCCGAACCGCAGGACACCGAACGCCCTGCCGCCATGCTGATTGCCGATCTCGACGACTTCAAGATCATCAACGACACCTTCGGTCACGGCGCCGGAGACCGGGTGATCGCCGCCGTGGGCCAGGTCCTGCGCGAACACAGTGCGGCGCGCTGCGCCGGCCGCATTGGCGGCGAAGAGTTCGCCCTGCTTTTCACCGGGCTGACCGAAAGCGAATTGCGCCTGCGGGCCGAAGGGCTTGTGGCCGCGATTGCCCGGCTGCGCGTGGCGGAGCTGCCGCCCGACTTTCGCGTCACGCTCTCGGCGGGGCTGCATATGCAGGCCGGCGCACGCCTCGCGGAGCTGTTTGCGCAGGCCGACACGGCGCTTTATACGGCCAAGCGCACCGGCAAGAACCGGGTTTCAGTCAGCACCGACGCGCCGCCGATCCCCCAGAAACCAAGGCTGGACCGGCCAAGCGCCGCCTGACACACTTTATTTGGAAAGCACGGCTTTGCCGCTGCCCGGCTCTATCCGGGTGTGTTGCGCCGGGAGATAGAGATTGAGCGACAGGGCGGAACGGAGCAGGCGGCGTGACTATGCGCAGCCGATCATGGCGGGGGCGCTGGCGGCCATTGTGGGCTATGCCAGCACCTTCACGCTGGTGCTGGCGGCCCTGTCCGAAGCCGGCGCCTCTCCGCAGCAGGCGGGGTCGGGCCTGATGGCCGTGTGCCTTTCCATGGCGCTGCTCAATGTGATTGTTGCGCTGCGGGTCAGGACGCCCATCAGCTTCGCCTGGACAACACCAGGCGCTGCCTTTCTGTTAACCGTTGGGGAACCGATCGGTGGCTTTCCAGCCGTTGCCGGGGCGTTTCTGTTAACGGGTATTCTCATCATCCTAACCGGAATCATCCGTCCCCTCGCCCGGCTGGTTGCCGCCCTGCCCGGCGCCATCGCCAATGCCATGCTGGCCGGCATGCTGCTATCGCTGTGCCTGGCGCCGATCCACGCGGTGGCGGAATTGCCGGCACTGGCCCTGCCCATCCTCTTGGCCTGGGCAATCGGCATGCGCTTCGCCCGCCGCTATGCCGTGCCGATCGCCGTGGTGGTGACGGGCATCCTGTTGGTGGCGACAACGAAATTGCCGCCGGGGGCGCTTGATGGCAGTTGGCCCAGCCTCGTGCCGGTGATGCCGGTGTTCACGCTCGACGCCATGGCCCGCATCGCCCTGCCACTCTACATCGTCACCATGGCCTCGCAAAACCTGCCGGGACTGGCGGTGCTGCAAGCCAATGGCTATTCGGTACGGCCGGCGCCGCTTTTCGTGCTGACCGGCATCGCCAGTGCCGTCACCGCCTTTTTCGGCGCCATCAGCAGCAATCTGGCGGCAATCACCGCCGCCATCTGCGCCGGACCGGAAGCCCATCCGGACCGGAGCATGCGCTGGGCTGCGCCGGTGGCGGCAGGCGTCACCTATGGCTTGCTGGCGCTGGCGGCGAGCCTGGCGGCCGCCTTCATCGCCGCGTCGCCCCCGATCCTGATCCAGGCTGTGGCCGGGCTGGCGCTGCTTTCAAGCCTTGCCGGCTCGCTGGCCAGCGCCCTGGGCCAGGAGGAGATGCGCCTGCCGGCCACCTTGACCTTCGTGACCACGGCATCCGGGGTGACCCTTCTGGGCCTCGGCGCGCCCTTCTGGGGGCTGGCTGCCGGTATCGGCATGTCGGTGTTGCTGCACTGGAACAACCGTGTTGCGGCAGAATCGAAATGACATTGCCCCATGCGGTCATTCTGGCCGGCGGCAGGGGTGAGAGGCTGGGCGGCATACGAAAGGCGGATCTGCGGCTGGGCGGCCAACGCTGCCTCGACCGGGTGGCCGGAGCGCTCGGACCGGTGGAGCCTCCCCTTTTGATTGCGTTCGGGCCTGAGGAAGCCGTTTCGACCCTGCCCGTCGGCGCGCAGGCCCTTCACCTGGTCGAGGCTCTTGCCCTTCGGC
>NZ_JAUCDN010000345.1:0-3408 GCF_034675085.1 Devosia sp. | reverse complement strand
GTGGGCAAGCGCATCGACATCGCCTCCACGCGGCGCCTGCTCACGGCGGCGCTGGATGGCTCGCTCGACGATGTCGAGATGCGCGAAGACGAATTGTTCGGCTTCGAAGTGCCGCTGGCCGTGCCTGGCGTCGATGCGCGCCTGCTCACGCCGCGGCTCACCTGGGCCGACGCGGAAGCCTATGACCGGCAGGCCCTGCACCTGGCCGGGCTGTTCCGGGCCAATTTCGAGAAATTCGGCAGCGCCGCCAATGCCGAGCCCGGCCCGCGCCTGGCCCAGGCCGCCGAATAGTCCCGTCTCCTCCCGAGACGCAAAAGGAGCGCCTTCGGGGCGCTCCTTTTTGTTTCCGGGGGCCCTCGCCCGGGCTGTGCAGATTGCCTGCCCACACACCCAATCCCCCTTCCGGGTGCTTGCCATTCGAGCCCAGCTCTCATGGCCTTCTCGCCTCAAATCGCTCCACTGGAGCGATTTGCCCGGCGGGGCGGCTCGAAGCCCACACACACTGACCTGCCACTGAACGCGCCAAATCTGTCCCTCTCCCACAAGGGGCGAGGGTGGGTCCGGTGATTGGAGAGCTCAAAGCCCCCCTAGTTCGGGGCGTAGAAGATGTGCGAGCCGATCTCGGCAACGGCGTGGTAGGTCTTGGACCAGGACGGGTTCACCGCCGTGGTGTGGTAATAAAGCGCCGAGCCGGGGATGGCGCCGATCTTTTCGCCGGTGGCGAATTCGGCATAGACGCGCTGGGCCAGCTCGGCCGAGCGGGCCAGGGCGCGGCGCTCGCGCGGGGCTTCGGTGCGTCCGTCGCAGGCAAAGGTGAACTGGCAGCGATAAAGGCCCTTATCGGCATTCTGGTAGATGACGCCGCACAGCGTCTCGGGGAACTTTCCCGAGCGGGCGCGGTTGACGATGACATTGGCCACGGCCAGCTGGCCGGTTTCGCTCTCGCCGCGCGCCTCGTGATAGATGGCCTGGGCCAGGCAGTCGCGCTCGGCATTGGCGTGTTCGAGGCGGCGGGCCAGGGGCTGATAGCCACTCTCGACATAGGCCGAGAGCATGGTGTTGTTGAGCGCCGGCTCGGGCCGGGCGGCGGGCGCGGCAAAATTGGCGATGGCCGAGACGGCGCTGTTGCGGCCCAGGCCGGCGCGGTCGATATAGCCCAGAACCATTTCGGCGGTCAGCTCGCCGGCGGGCTGATGAGCCTGAACGTCGATGGCGCGCAGCTCTTTCTGGCGGGCGACGTAATTGGACAAAAGCGCCGGGGTCAGCGCCTGCTCGCCGGGAGCCAGGGGCACCAAAGTGGGGCCGAAGGCCGGCTGGGCGCGCAGCGCCGCCAGGCCGGCGGGCACGGGCATCGGCAGCACGGCAGGGGCGGTTTCGGCATGGGCCGGCACAAGGGTGACGAACAGGACAAGAGCCACGGCGCCCAGCGCCATGAGGTGCGATAGCGTGCGCACCGCAATCGTCTGCCAGGTCTGCCCCAATGCCCCGTCCTTACTCCTGAGCCCGTCCGGTCCTATCCGGCGGGCCTTCTTCCGAGGGGTCCCGAAGGGTCCTCGTCACTTCCCGGCCGGCACACTAGCGGGAGCGGAGGGAAGTGGGAAGCCGAAATTTACGACAGGTTAACCATGCCGGTTAGCTTCTTAAGTTAGGGTTAATCGAGCGGGAGGCGAATGAAAACCCTGCAAGTCCAAGAGCTTGCCCCATGATGAAGGGGGCGTTTCGGCAAAGGATAAAAGTTTACGCACCCAATGGCCTGCGACGCTGTTTCCCACAGGGCATGAAAAACCCCGGCGCGCGGGCCGGGGTCGGGGCAGGTCTTAGCGAAGGGCGAAGCCGCTCAGCGGGAGCCGAAAGCGGCCAGGCGCACCTGGTCGAGATTGTCCATCACCGTCACGCCCATGGCGGCGATTTCGGCGCCGGGGCGCACCAGGTCGGGCACCATGACGGTCTGCATGCCGGCGGCATGGGCGGCGCGCACGCCGGTATGGCTGTCTTCCAGCGCCAGGCAGTGAACCGGATCGATCCCCAGCCGCCCCGCGGCCATGAGATAGGGTTCGGGATGAGGCTTGGGATTGATCACGTCGTCGCGCGTCACCACGGTTTCGAACAGGTCGAACAAGCCCACCGCACTCAGATGGTGGCGCGCATGCGGGTTGCGCGAAGAGGTGGCAACGGCGGCCGGGATCTTGCGCGCGCGCAATTCGGCGATCAGTTCGCGGGCACCGGGCTTGACCGGCACGCCGCCATGGGCGCGCTCGCTCATGATGACCCGGCAGCGCTCGTCGAACAGGGCATAGGGAAAGGTGACGCCATAGGCTTCGAGCAGAAGCTGGTTGGTGCGCTCGTGGCTGCTGCCCACCATGGCGGCGTGCACGGTGTCGGTCATCTCGTAGCCGAGATCGGTGCAGACCTCGAAGACGATGGTCTTGAACACCGCTTCGGTGTCGAGAATGGTGCCGTCCATGTCGAAAACGACGGCCTGGAAACTGTCGAGACGGGGAAAATCGGTTTGCGCTATCATTCCGCACCCTATAGGCCGGTTCGATGACAATCTCCAGACCGCTTTGCCGCAACCCCGCCCTGCGCCGGGCAAAAGGCGGGCTCAAATGCCCGTGACCGGCTTTGTCGGCGCGCGCGACCATCTCGGGCTCGGGGCGGATTTCTTCGACCCTGTCCAGGGGGCCGAGTTTGCCCGCCTGACCCTGCGCCACCGCAACCAGGCCTGGGCGGCGCGGCTGGGCCTGGGCGATCTCACCCAGGCGGAATGGCTCGACCATTTCGGGCGTTTCGCGCCGCTCCCCGATTCCCTGTCCCAGCCGCTGGCGCTGCGCTATCACGGCCACCAGTTCCGCACCTACAATCCCGATCTGGGCGATGGGCGCGGCTTCCTTTTCGCCCAATGCCGCGATCCCGAGGACGGGCGCCTGCTCGATTTCGGCACCAAGGGCAGTGGCAGGACGCCGTGGTCGCGCGGCGGCGACGGCAAACTGACGCTCAAAGGCGGCTTGCGCGAAATCCTGGCCAGCGAGATGCTCGAGGCCCTGGGCGTCTATACTTCCAAGGGCTTTTCGCTGATCGAGACGGGGGAAGAGCTCTGGCGCGGCGACGAGCCCTCGCCCACCCGCTCCTCGGTCTTGGTGCGGCTCAGCCATAGCCATATCCGCATCGGCAGTTTCCAGCGGCTCGCCTATCTCAACGACGATGCGGGGCTGGCGCGGCTCCTCGACTACTGCATCGCCCAATATTACCCCGAACTGGAAAAGGCCGAAAGCCGGGCCGCCGCCTTCCTCGAAGCGGTGGTGGGGCGCGTCGCCCGGCTGGGCGCGCAATGGATCGCCGCCGGGTTCGTCCATGGCGTGCTCAACACCGACAATATCAACATCACCGGCGAGAGCTTCGACTACGGCC
>NZ_JAUCDN010000344.1:0-3409 GCF_034675085.1 Devosia sp. | reverse complement strand
GCCGCCATGCGCTACACCGAAGTGCGCATGCAGAAGATCACCAATGCCTTGCTGGACGATCTCGACAAGGACACGGTGGATTTCCGCGACAACTACGATGGCTCGGAAAAAGAGCCGACCGTGCTGCCGGCGCGCTTCCCCAACATGCTGGTCAATGGCGGCGGCGGCATCGCCGTAGGCATGGCCACCAACGTGCCCACCCACAATCTGGGCGAAACCATCGACGCGGTGCTGATGCTTCTCGACAATGAGAATGCCACTACCGACGAGTTGCTTGAGGTACTGCCCGGCCCCGACTTCCCCACCGGAGGCATCATTCTGGGTCGCGCCGGCATCCGGTCAGCCTATGAGACGGGGCGCGGCTCGGTGCTGGTGCGTGGCCGCGTCGGCATCGAGGAGGTGCGCAAGGAGCGCGAGGCCCTCATCATCACCGAACTGCCCTATCAGGTGAACAAGGCGGTCCTGGTGGAAAAGATCGCGGAGCTGGTGCGCGACAAGCGCATCGAGGGAATTGCCGATATGCGCGACGAATCCTCGCGCGAAGGCATGCGCGTGGTGGTTGAGATCAAGCGCGATGCGCTGGCCGACGTGGTGCTCAACCAGCTCTATCGCTTCACAGCGCTGCAATCTTCCTTCGGCTGCAATTTCGTGGCGCTCAATGGCGGCAAGCCGCAATTGCTGAACCTGCGCGAAATGCTGCAATGCTTCATCGACTTCCGCCATGAGGTCGTGACGCGCCGTGCCCGGTTCCTGCTCAACAAGGCCCGCGATCGCGCCCATATCCTGGTCGGCCTGGCCGTCGCCGTGGCCAATATCGACGAGGTCATTCATCTCATCCGCACCGCGCCCGATCCGGCGACGGCGCGCGAGCAGTTGATGACCCGCCGCTGGCCGGCCGCCGACGTTGCCCCGCTCATCAAGCTGATTGACGACCCGCGCCACCGCATCAACGAGGACGGCACCTTCAACCTTTCCGAGGAGCAGGCCCGCGCCATTCTCGAGCTACGCCTGGCCCGCCTGACCGCGCTGGGACGGGATGAAATCGGCGACGAACTCAACGGGCTGGGCGGTGAAATCGAGGACTATCTTGATATCCTGCGCAGCCGCGAGCGCGTGGTGGAGATCATCCGCAACGAGCTGACCGAGATCCGCGAGCAGTTCGCCACCCCGCGCCGAACCGAGATTTCCGATGTCGCCGGCGACTTCGACGATGAAGACCTCATCGCCCGCGAGGACATGGTGGTGACCGTCAGCCACGAGGGCTACATCAAGCGCGTTCCGCTCTCCACCTATCGGGCGCAGAACCGCGGCGGCAAGGGCCGTTCGGGCATGGCGACGCGGGAGGAGGATTTCGTTTCCCGCCTCTTCGTCGCCAATACCCATACCCCGGTGCTGTTCTTCACCGACCGGGGCATCGCCTACAAGCTCAAGGTCTGGCGGCTGCCGCTGGCCCAGGCCAATGCTCGCGGCAAGGCTCTGATCAACATCCTGCCGCTGGAGCAGGGCGAGCGCCTGACCACCATCATGCCGCTGCCCGAGGATGAGGGCAGCTGGGCCGACCTCGACATCATGTTCGCCACCACGCGCGGCACGGTGCGGCGCAATTCGCTGGCCGATTTCGTCGAGGTGCGCCAGAATGGCAAGATCGCCATGAAGCTCGAGGAGGGCGACCAGATTGTCGGCGTCGAGACGGCGACCGCCAGCCAGGACGTGCTGCTGACCACGGCGCTGGGCCAGGCCATTCGCTTCCGGGTGGACGATGTGCGCGTGTTCAAGGGCCGCGATTCCATGGGCGTGCGCGGCATCGCGCTGGCCGATGGCGACGTGGTTATCTCCATGGCGGTCATCAACCACTCCGACGCCACGGCGGAAGAACGTGCCGCCTATCTCAAGATGAGCCGCGCTGTGCGCGGGGAGACCGAGGATAGCGCCTCGGACGAGGGCGATGTCGTCGCCGGCGAGTTGAGCCAGGAGCGTTATGCCCAGCTCAGCGCCAGCGAGCAGTTCATCCTCACCATTTCTGAAAACGGCTATGGCAAGCGCACCTCCAGCCACGAATACCGGATCACCGGACGTGGCGGCAAAGGCATCGTCGCCATGGCGGTCAACAAGCGTAATGGCAATCTGGTTGCCAGCTTCCCGGTGGAAGATAGCGACCAGATCATGCTCATCAGCGATGGCGGCCAGACTATCCGACTGCCCGTGGGCGGCGACAAGCCCATCCGCATCGTCTCGCGCGGCAGCCAGGGCGTCATCGTCTTCGACACGGCCGAGGGCGAGAAGGTGGTGTCGGTCGAGCATATCAGCGAGCCCGAAGGCCATGACGAGCCCGATGAAACGGGCGAGCCGGAAAGCCCGGCTGAAGAATAAGAAAGGGGCGCTTCGGCGCCCCTTGGTTTTGGTGGAGACGAAACCCGCTCAGCGCGCGGCGGCGACACGCACCGGATGCGGTGCCGAATCGGGATTGGCGGCTTGCAGCCGGGCATGGCCGTTCATGAAATAGCGCTCGAAGAGCGGGCTGGTGGCGGCGCCGATGGCGCGGGCGTTGCCGCCGACTATGCCGGCTTCCACGCGCGGCGCGATGAGGCCGCGCATGTCCTGATTGACCAGATAGCGCCGCGTCCGCTCGACCAAGGCGTGCTTCACCGGATCGGGGAAAGAGCCGTCGATCAGGATGGCCTCGAAATCGATGACGGCGCAGACCGAAAGGCTGGCCTTGGCCAGTTCCTGCGCCGTGCTGCCGATCCAGGGATCGACGAAACGGGCGTAGCGGCTCCAGTCCTGCGGCTGGGTCCATAGTCCATCGGGGTCGAGGCCGAATTCGGCCAGCCGCGTTTCCAGCAGGTGGATGGAGGCGGTGTCGATCAATTGCTGGCTTTCGCCCTGCGGCCCGAAGCTGCGCAGCGAGCCCAGCGCCCCGGCATTGCCGTGATTGCCCTGATAGACCGAATGATTGAGCACGATGCCGCCGCCGATAAAGGCGCCGATGAAGAAATAGGCGTAGTCGCGGAATTCCTTGCCCCGCCCGTAGATATGCTCGGCCTGGCACCCCGCCGTAGCGTCGTTGACGACGCTGACGGGCAGGTCGGTGAACCGCGCCAGCTCGGCGTGAAAATCCACCTCGCGCCAGGACATGAATTCCTTGCTCGGCGCCCCGACCAGTTCGTTCCATTTCCACAGCTCGAACGGCGTGCCGATGCCGATGCCGCAAATGCGCTTGCGCTCGGCCGGTGAGCATTGCGCCAGGATGGTGGTGATTCCCTCCCGCAGAAAGGCGAAGATCGGCTCGGGCAGGGGATAGGGATAGGTCAGTTGCAACTGCTGGCGCACCGTGCCGCGAAAATCGGTCAGCAGCAGCACGGCGCTGCGCCGCCCGATCTTGACGCCGAGGGAGAGCACGCCACCCTCG
>NZ_JAUCDN010000343.1:0-3412 GCF_034675085.1 Devosia sp. | reverse complement strand
TTTCAGCGTGGTTTCCTGTGCTGCCGCCAGCATGGGCGACAGGGCGCCAGCCACCAGGGCCGTCGACAGGGCGAGGGCCAGGCCCGCCTTGCGCAGCCCTCCCCCGGCGCGAGACAATCTCTTGAACATCAACTTATCCTCCTGATTTCAGTTCTGTTCCTTGAGCAGAGCCAGGGCCTCCGCGGAGGGCTCGACGCCGAGACCCGCCCCCGTAGGCACACTGTAGAAGCCGGCGGCACAATCCATGTCGCCGGAGACCAACCGTCTGTTAGGTTCGAAAATCGAGTGCTGGTATTCGTGATCGGTCACCGCCGCCAGCGCGGCGCTGGCATGCAGGCTTGCCGCCATGAAGATGCCGGCGCCGATCGTTGCATGCGGAATGACGCGCAGGTGATTGGCCTGGGCATAGGCGCCCATGCGCATGAATTCGGTGATGCCGATATGGCCCATTTCCGGCTGCACGATGCCACAGGCGCGCCGCTCGACGCGATGCACCAGGTCATAGACCGTTCGCCATTCCTCTCCCGCCGCGATGGTGGTGGCGACATTGGCGGCCACATGGGCGAGGCCGGCAATATCCTCGGTCTTGACCGGGGCCTCGGCAAACCACAGGCCATGCGGCTCCATGGAGCGGATCAGCGCCACCGCCTCTTCGGCGGTATGAGCCCAGTGCATGTCGCAGGCGATACGGATATCGGGCCCGAGAGCTTCGCGCAGGGTGGCGATTTCGGCGACGACACCATCATCGGCGACCGGGGAAGCGAATTTGAAGGCCGAAAAGCCCTTGGCGCGCCATTCGGCGGCAAAGTCGGCCCGCTGCTGGCGCGTCGGCTGCGGCAGGCCCGAGACATAGGCGGGGATGCGCTCATGCCGCTTGCCGCCGAGCAGCGTCGCCAGCGGCAGGCCGACCAGCTTGCCGGCGATATCCCACAGGGCCGTGTCGATACCCGCCAGCGCATCGAGATAGAAGCCGCCGGTATAGCCGCGCACCCGCATCAGGCCGTAGAGATCGTCATGGATGGCGGTGACGTCCATCGGATCGCGCCCGATGACGAACAGCGCCAGCAACTCGTTGATGATGGCGAGCACCGCTCCAGGCGCGACGATGCCATAGGTCTCGCCCCATCCCACCACGCCATTCTCGGTTTCAATGCGCACCAGAATGCTGCGATCGACCGTGGGATAGACGGTCTGGTTGCCCTTGCGCACGAAATAGCCCTGCGCATTGACCGTCTCGCCCGGCCGCAACGCGCCGAGATAGGGCGTGTCTCGCGGAATGGTCAGAACATAGGGGGTAACCGATTTGACGCGGTCGCTCATGAGGGCTCTCCAGGCCGGTGGTCGACCGGCGCGAGAGTAAAGATATCGGCGGCTTCAGCCAGCCAGCTATCGATGTCGCGCAGCGCCATGGCATCGGGCCTGGGGCCCTTGGCGCGCACCGCAGCAGTGTCGATGACGCCCCGGCGCGTCAGCACATGCTTGGTCAGGTGCATGCGATAGACAGCCTGCAACAGCAGCAGCGGCAGCGAGCGGGCATAGAGATGGCGTGCACGCACCTTGTCGCCGCTGCGCCAGGCCCGGTCCAGTTGCACATGCAGGTCGACCAGTTCGAGCGCCGGCATGGTGCCGCAGGCGCCGCGTTCATATTCGTCGATCACGTAGCGGGCGCCGCCGCCGCCGATGATGCCGGCCAGGTGGGCCGGTGGACTGGCCTGAAGCACCGAAATTGCCGGGCCCGAGGGCAGCGTCTCGCCCTTGACATAGGTGATGGCCGGCACGTTGCCGACCACGGCCAGCAGCGTTTCGGGATCGAGGTCGGAGCCGCGTGGCAGCGGGGCGTTCTGCAACACGATTTCCACCCCGGGCAATTGTTCGGAAATGGCGCGGAAAAAGGCGGTGACCTCGTCGACCTGCGTCCCCGCCTCCTTGGGCGCCTGGATCATCAGATAGCGAAGGCCCAGATCGAGCGCTTCGCGGCCGAAGCGCACGACGGCCTCGACCGTGGCGGCGCTGGCGCCGGCAATCAGCTGCACCCGCCCGGCATTGGCCTCGACCACAATGCGCATCAGGCTGATGCGCTCGTCGTCGCTGAGTGCCTCCACCTCGCTGGCGAAACCGGGAAAGACCATGCCCTGCACCCCGGCGCCGATGGCGAATTCGACCAGCGCCCGCATCGCGGCGGGGTCGACAGCACCATCATCGCCATAAGGCGTGGGCAGGACGGGCAGAATTCCTTGCAACAACGAATAACTCCTCAGGTGGTCCACAATATGGATCGTATGTTTGTTATTGTGGACCATAATTTGAAATGCTAGAGGCTGTCAACGAAATGAAGGAGACAAAAATGCGGGTGGTCATCGATTGGAGCGCGACGAGGCTGGAGGCGGCATTGGTCGGCGGGGCCGACGATGTCGTCGACCGCATCGGCACCGATGACGGTCTCAAGCGCGCGGCGGGGCGGCACGAGGCCATCCTCGACGCAGCGCTGGCGCCCTGGCGCCGGACCCATGGATCGCTGCATATCCTGGCGGCCGGCATGGTGGGCGGGCGTTCGGGCTGGATGGAAATCGGCTATGTGCCCGCGCCGGCTTCCCTCGCCGATATCGCCCGCGCCGCGCGTCACGTGGCGCTGGCCAATGGCGACCGGCTGACCCTTATTCCCGGCCTGTGCGACCCGGCTGCTCCCCCCTTCCCCGACGTGATGCGCGGAGAGGAAGCGCAACTGGTAGGCCACGGCCTCCAACGCGATGCCGTCGTGGTCATGCCCGGCAATAACGGCAAATGGGCCCGGATCGGCGGGGGCAGGATTGCCGGGTTTCGCACCTTCGTCACCGGTGAGCTGGTCGCGCTGCTGCTTGCCCATTCGGGCCTGGCCGGCATTGCCATCCGCTCCGAGGGGCGTGACTGGCGGGCCTTCGCCCGCGGCCTGGAATGCGCCGCCGGTCCTGATCGCCATGGCTTGTTGACGCGCCTGTTCACCGCACGAACCGGCTGGCTGGCCGGCCAGTTGGCGCCGGCCGAAATCGGCGACTACCTGCGCGGCTTGCTGATCGGCTGGGAATTTATCGAGGCCCGCAATGCCGGCTTGTGGCTGCCAGGCGGCACGCTGGATATCGTGGGCGACGATGATCGCGTCGATGACTATCGCCGTGCTGCCGAGGGGCTGGGCCTCACGGCGCGCGTGGCGCCCGACGATACGGCGCTGCGCGGCGCGCTGGCCATCGGCGCCGAATCGATGCTTCTTGCCTAGCGCCTTTCGAGGGACCAGATGCATTACGACCTTATCGTCAGAAACGGCCACCTGCTCGACCCCGCCCAGGGCCTCGACCGCATCGGTTCCCTTGCCTTTGCGGGCGGCAAAATCGCCGCGATCGATGTGTCCGAAACCGATACGGCCATGGCGGAAGTCGAT
>NZ_JAUCDN010000342.1:0-3419 GCF_034675085.1 Devosia sp. | reverse complement strand
CGCGACCGCGTCATCAAGAAATTCGACAAGGCCGCCCGCCGCGCCGCTGGCTAGGCCTGCGTTTCCCTCCCCCCTTGCGGGAGAGGGACGGCAATTCTGCGTTCAGCAGAATTGCAGGGTGAGGGGTTTTGCGCCATCCCATGCTGGATACGTGTGCAAGCAACCCCTCATCCGCCTCTTCGGGCCACCTTCTCCCACAAGGGGAGAAGGGTAGGGGCTAGTGCCCCCTGGTCGCCATATACGCCTCCAGCCGCGCCACCTCTTCCGGCCCCACGCGCAGCCCCACCTTGGTGCGGCGCCACAACACGTCCTCGGCCCGTCGCGCCCATTCCTGATCCATGAGGTAATCCACTTCCGCCCCATAGAGCGTCCAGCCGAAATGCGGTCCCAGATCTTCAGGGCTCCGCGCCGCGCCCAGCACCTGCCAGGCGCGCTTGCCATATTGGCGCATCAGCCGCGCCAGCAGTTTCGGGGGCATTTGCGGATAGTCCTTGCCCAGCCGGCGCAACTCGGCGGCATAGGCCAGTGGCTCGAACTCGCCGCCGGGCAGGGTGGATTTGCCCGTCCAGGCCGGCCCCTTGCGGCCGAGCACGCCCTCGATCTTTTCCATCGCCGCTTCGGCCAGCCGCCGCGAGGTGGTCAGCTTGCCCCCGAAGATATGCAGCACCTGCGCCGCCTCGCCCTCGAGCTTGAGCACATAGTCGCGCGTTGCCTCTTGCGCGGCGCTGGCCCCGTCGTCATAGAGCGGGCGCACCCCCGAATAGCTCCACACGATATCGTCCGGCGTTATCGGGCTGGCGAAATATTCATTGGCCGCCGCCAGCAGATAGTCCGTTTCCTCCGGCGTGATCGCCACCTTGGCCGGGTCGCCCCTGTAGTCGCGGTCGGTGGTGCCGATCAGGGTGAAATCGTCCTCATAGGGGATGGCGAAGAAAATCCGCCCGTCGCCGTTCTGGAAGAAATAGCAGCGGTCATGCTCATAGAGCTTTTTCACCACGATATGGCTGCCCTGGACCAGCCGCACATGGTGCTTTTCGGTCTCGCCCAGCGCCGTCTGGATCACCTCGTCCACCCAGGGTCCGGCGGCATTGACCACCAGCCGCGCGCGGAAGCTCTGCGCTCCGGCCTCGCCCTGCGTCTCCACCAGCCAGCCATCGCCCTCGCGCCGCACCGCGCTCACTTTCGTGCGCACATGGATCGCGGCGCCCTTGTCGGCTGCGTCGCTTGCGTTGAGCACCACGAAGCGCGCATCGTCCACCCAGCAGTCGGAATATTCGAAGGCCAGCTTATAGCCCGGCTTGAGCGGCCTGCCGGTCTCGTCCCGGCTCAGGTCCAGGGTTCTCGTGGCCGGCAGCAGCCGCCGCCCGCCCATATAGTCATACATGGCCAGCCCCGCGCGCAGCACCATGGCCGGCCGCAGCCCCTTGTGGTGGGGCAGGACGAAGCGCAGCGGCTTGATGATGTGGGGGGCTTCCGCCCACAGCACCTCGCGCTCGGCCAGCGCCTCATGCACCAGGCGGAATTCGTAATGTTCGAGATAGCGCAGCCCGCCATGGATCAGCTTGGTCGCCGCCGAAGAGGTGCCCGAGGCCAGGTCGTTCATTTCCGCCAGGGCAACGCTGAAGCCGCGCCCCACCGCGTCGCGGGCGATACTGGTGCCGTTGATCCCCCCGCCAATGACGAAAATATCGACGTTTGTGCCCACGGCCCTCGATCCTTGCTTAGCTTGGTTTCGTTTATACGCGTTTCTCTTTCGTTTTAAACGATAAAGTTTCGTTTCTCCGATATGCCTGCGACGCATTGACCCTGCCGCGCCGCAAGGCTACCCAATTGCGTCCCGCCCACCGGAATCCCCGGACATGCTCGCCATTCTCACCGTCATTGCGCCGATTTTCGCGCTGATGGCCTTCGGGTTCCTCGCCGTTCGCTTTCGCCTGTTTCCGGCCGAGGGCATTCGCGGGCTCATTGCCTTCGTCAACAATTTCGCCACGCCCTGCCTGCTGTTCCACTCGCTGCTGACCAGCGATTTTTCTTCCGCCTTCAACATCGCCATCATCGGCCCGTTTTATTTCGGGGCGTTGACCTGCTTCGTCGTCGGCATCGTCATCGCCCTGAAAGGGTTCGGCAACACGCCGGGCGTCGCCGTTTCGGTGGGCTTTTCGGGCATGTTCACCAATACCGTGCTGGTGGGCCTGCCCATCACCCAGCGCGCCTACGGGCCCGAGGCGCTGCCGGTGGTACTCTCCATCATAGGGCTGCATGGCGCCATCCTGCTCACCATCGGCATGGTCACCATCGAGGTGATGCGCCGCGACGGCCGGTCGCTGGCCGCGACGCTGGTGGTCGCCGCCCGCCGCGTCGCCTCAAATCCGCTCATCTGGGGCATCGCCGCCGGCTTGATCGGCTATTTCTCCGGCCTGCCCCTCATCGAGCCGGCCGACGCCTTCTTTTCCCTGATGAGCCAGGCCGTGGTGCCGGTGGCCCTGTTCGGCATTGGCGGGGCGCTCAACGAATTCAAGCTCTCCGAAAGCTGGCATCAGGCGCTGGTGGCATCGCTCATCAAGCTCATCCTGCATCCCGCCATCGCCTATGTGCTGATGGTGCTGGTGCTGCGCGTCCCGATCGAAACCGCGCGCTACGGCATTCTGCTCGCGGCCATGCCGGCGGGCATCAATGTCTATGTCTTCGCCACCTATTATAATCGCGGCGTCAATGTCGCCGCCAACGCCATCCTCATTGCCACCATCGCCTCGGCGGTGACGATTTCCTTCTGGCTTTATGTGCTGAGCATCTAGTTGCCCGCGTCCGGACAGCCCGCTAGTCTCGCAGTGAGACGAGGATTCCATGACCATCGATATTCTGCAAACCGGCAAGCTGCTGGCCTCCTGCGAGGCGGCCCTGGCCGAGCGCTACACCGTCCACAAGCTGCATGAAGAGGCCGACCCGGCCGCCTGGCTCGCCGCCAATGGCGGGCGCATCCGCGCCATTGCCGGCTCCCAGGTCCCGGCCGATCTCATCGCCGCCCTGCCCAATCTCGAAATCGTCGCCGGCTTCGGGGTCGGCTATGACGGCATCGATACTCGGGCCGCCCGCGCCAGCAATGTCCGCGTCACCAATACGCCCGACGTGCTCAACGACGCGGTTGCCGAACTCACCATCGGCCTGATGGTCGCGCTGGGCCGGCAGATCGTTTCCGCCGACCGCTTCGTGCGCGCCGGGCGCTGGCCCGCCGGCCCCTTCGGCCTGGCCTCGGAACTCACCGGCAAGAGCGTGGGCATTCTCGGGCTGGGCCGCATCGGCAAGGAGATCGCCCAGCGCGCCCAGGCCATGAAGATGCGCGTGCTCTACCATGGCCGCCGCCGCCAGCCCAACGTCCCCTATGTCTATTACGACGATTTGGCCACCATGGCCCGCGATGC
>NZ_JAUCDN010000341.1:0-3421 GCF_034675085.1 Devosia sp. | reverse complement strand
AACTGAATATGGTCACAGCAGGCCGGGGGAGCCGTGGCAGTGCAAAGGCTTAACTCCGAGCGCCCGTCCCTGCGCTCCAATACACTTACCTGCTGAGAGGGGTTGAGGCTAAGACCGATGCAAAGACCGCGCTATTGATGCGAAAATTCCAAGAATAACCGCACCCCCGATCATCATTAAGGCTTCGGAAAATGCCTTCGCGGGGCCTCTTGATCCAAAATATCGAGCCCCTACGGCTGCGGCCGTTTCGGGATCGCCGCTTCCAAAAATAACGAAAATCGATAGCCCTAACTGCAACACCCCCATCACAAGAAAGACCCAGGCGATTATATTCCCCAACCGAGCAAAAAACACAGCGCACCCCCATGCTTGGGAATATTGCGCATCTGCTTGGAGCGGTCCACAGGGATTTATGGATGAGTGAATCGAGCTTCCAATGCGGGGTGCGCCACGGCGCCGTGACGACTTCGAGGAATGGGACGAACCCGCGCCTCGCGCGCTGCCAGCCGTGACGAACCACAACCGGCGACCTGTGAAACTATGTGGGGCGCGGTATTCAGGTAGCAACCGGCCGTCGCACTCGCCGCCCTACTGACCGCCTTTCGTCCACCCCAGACATCTAAGGGACCGCCTCCCTACTCTGCCATGGACGCTCCGAGAATCTCTTTTCCCGGTCAGCTTGTCGGAAGCGCCTGTGCCGGGAGCATTGCTGGCCTGACCCAGCTTGGAATCAAAAAGGCCCGGTTGCCCGAGCCCTGTTCGTTCAGACGATAGTCTGAAAATCGCATTAACTGAGGAATAGGGTGATTTGCCGCTTTCGTCAAGCGGCGCGCGATTGTCGCTGTGGACGCGGAATCATCCCCATATGATGGCCAATTGCATTCAGTGCCAAACGAAGATCCCCGATCATGTGCGGCAATTGCTGATCCCGGCCTACCAGATAATCCAGTGCGGCCCACATGTTGGCCCCGCGGTTCTCGTGATAGCCCTGCTCCAGCCGCACCGCGTCCTCGATGCCCTTCCATCGGGCAATAGCGGCCTTGCACCAGCGAGCATAATCCTCACTCTCGCCCTGATCACCGCCGCCAACACCAGTGCGCAGCGCGTCCGGCGATTTGACGGCCCGCTGGAAATTCTCGTAGGCCTCGCGCCAGACCAGTGCCGCCTCGTATTGCGCATCGGTGATGCCATCCGCATTGTTCCGCCGACCAGCGAGGCATAGCCGGCCCACGTAAGTAGCTGCCTTCTGGTCCCGCGCGTCCTGCTCGGTCAGGCCGAACACCTTCATGCGCAGAGCGATGCCATCGGCATTTTCGCTATAGGCGCTCTTGGCGCGGCTGATGGCGCCCGATGGAGTGCGCTTCACCCCGATTTTCCGTTTCCGGCCTGCTCTTGCCATGTCAGTTTCCTTTGCGCTTACGGATTTCTTCGAGGGCCTGACGCATCACGTCGCGCAGCGCATCGGCCAGGGTGGAGGGCTGCGGCAGGTCGGCATCAAAGCCCGCATCGAATGGATCGCCCTGCCTCTCGATGAGGTGAATGTGCTCGCTCTCAACGGTTGGAGCGCATGACGCATCGCAGCTCACCTGGCATTCTCCGAGCGAGTACCACCAGCCGGGCAGCTTGGATTTGAACTCTGCGATTGCCATTTGCAGATCGTCTTGGGGTGCAGTCTGCCATCCGGCCATGTGTCTCTGTCTCTCTGGTGGTTAGGAGGGGAGGAAAACGCCAATCCATTCGGGATAGGCGAGGGCCATGACTACAAGGAACGCAGCCCAGAGGACCCCCAAGGCAAATAGGCCGCCTTTGTCGAATTCACTCATCACCCTCTCCTTTCGCTTTCCAATGCTCGAAACAAAACCAGCGGCCCGCATGGACCACATTTCCGGTTGCCAAGGCCCGGCGAAGATCGACGCCCTCTCCGAAACTGGCCCGAGCCCCGCACACCTCGCAGGTGTGGATCAGAACTCGATGGCCTGGGCTGGATTCGGTGGATTTGACCGGCATTCATTTCGTGCCCTTTCGATCCAGGTCACGCAGCGCCATGCCGACCTCGGCCATTGCAGCGGTCGCCCCGAGGCCATGGTCTCGATATTCGGCATAGGCTTCACGGATGCGGGCGATGAACGCCTTGCGGGCGCCACCAGATTTTTCCGCGCCGTTTTGGGAATGGCTCATGCTGCTGCCCTCGCCTGCTCGATTTCTTCGATACGGAACGTCGCGCGGCCAGACTGACCCAGGGGTATCTTGCGGCCACGAAGGCGCTCAACCGCGATGAAATCTGGATGGTCCGGCGTCAGCACCACCAGGCCATTCGCCAGCGGCGGCACCGGATCGGATTTGAGTGGAACGGTCAGGGCCTCGACCCAAGCGCCGGTGCCGATCCACCGGCCCATGCCGGGGCGAAACTCAAGCTGCGCCTTCGGATCAACGCCACGCGCCTCGCTATCCTCGACATGCCAGCGGGCAAAGCGCTTGATTGCTGTGAAGCACCGAACGGTTTCCTCGTCGCTAAGCGCATCCCAGGCTTTGACCGCTGCCGTTCGGTTCGGCATGGGACGGTGGGGGAACGCCTTCCAAGCCAAATCAAAATCAACCCGCTCGCTGGCGGCGCGCAGCGCGTTACCGGTTAGATTACTGGTTCCCTTACTGGTTAGTGTCTCACAGCTCTGAGACACGGCTACCCCCTGTTTTTGAGACACGGCTTCGGCGTTTTCTGAGACACGGCTCGGCTCATTTTCCGTGTCGCTATCTGAGACACGGCTCGCAACATCTGGTGTGCCGAAGTCATCTTCGAACGCTAGGACGTAGCGCGTGTTCATCTGCTTTTTGGTGTCAGGATGGATGCGCTGTTCCCGACGAATGAGCCCACGCTCCTCAAGTTCATTGAGGTAGCGATTGACCGACGCCCGCGAGATTTCGCAGTCATGTGCGAGGCTCGCTTGATCGGGGAAGCAGCCATAGTCGGGATTGTGACGGTCAGCCAGACGCCAAAGCAGAACCTTGGCGATTGGCTTCAATCCGCGCTGTTCAATGGCCCAGTTGGTCGCTTTGTGGCTCATGGCGCAGCCCCAACGATGCGCAGCGCGTCTTGAGCCCTGATCCCCTTCGTGTGTACGAACAGGTGATAGTCTGCTGCCTGCTGCCCGACCAGGTGGCGCGCGGGAGAACCACAGGGATGAATGAGGCCCATACGGCTGGCGATAACCTTCGCACTGCCATAGGTAAGCCCTGCCCGCTCGGCTATCGCCTTGACGGACTCTCCTGCCTCATAACCCTCACGCAGGATTTGGCGCGCCGCGTCGTTTCGCCTAGTCATCCTGGCGCTCCGAAGGCGTGTCAGCAGCGCCATCCAGATTATGCCGCCGCTTATGGGCCTTGATGCCGGAAAGGACCGTCGTGTGATCCCGGTCCAGCTTTT
>NZ_JAUCDN010000340.1:0-3453 GCF_034675085.1 Devosia sp. | reverse complement strand
TCATGGCTCCATCCTATTTGGAAGTTGGATCCTCCGGCAAACCCGGTGCGGTTCAGTACTGTGGCTGCGCCATGTTGCCAGCGTCGGACAAAAGCTCATCTAGATGCACTGCGGAACACCTTCGTGCGCGATGCGATGGTGGTAAAGATGTTCTCGAAAATGTTGTGGCTGCTTGTTGGCTCTGCAACAACCGGCGTCACCGGCGAAAAGTGCCACCGGCACCGGAGGACTACAAGAGGCTCGTGCGCAATAGAATTTCCAGGGGGCGATGGATTGCTTCCGCGTCGGCACCAGTGCCCTGAATTCGACGGGATCTGATGTCCGCTTTCTGGAGGCGGCGCTCGGTGACGCAATGACGGAAAAGAGGGCGCGTTGCAGACCGACTCCATTGCAGAACCGAATACTGCGGAACTTGATAGCTAGCTAGCGAAATGGCGCGCCCGAAGAGATTCGAACTCCTGACCCCCAGATTCGTAGTCTGGTGCTCTATCCAGCTGAGCTACGGGCGCGCATGCCGATGATACGGCGGTGAGGCGGGCGGTGGCCTTGGCCTCAGGCGGCGCAACCCATACATGGGTGATCCGGGCTTGGCAAGCGGCAGGGGGAGAGTTTTTTCGTCATCCCCTATTGTCCGGCCAGAAGCAGGCTGCGCGGCAGGATGAGATCGAAGCGCGTCCCCGCGGGCTGCTCGCCCAGAATCAGCCTGCCGCCATGGGCCTCGGCGATTTCACGGGCGATCGCCAGGCCCAGCCCGGTGCCGCCGGAGCGGGCCGAGCCTTCGAAGGCGACGAAGAGTTTTTCGCGCGCCCGGGGGGCGAGGCCGGGGCCGTTGTCGCAAACCGAGAGCGTTATTTCTTCCGCACCCGTGGAAAACAGCACGCCGATTTCGGGCGCGGCGCGGCCATTGCCGGTCCCTTCCAGCGCCTGGCGGGCATTCTTGAGCAGGTTGACCAGCAGCCGGCCGAGCTGGGCGGCATCGGCATTGAGGCGCGTGCCCTCGGGCACGGCATTGGTGAAGGCGATGCCGGGATGGCCCGAAAGGCCGGCCTCGAACGCGGCCTCCTCGGCCAGCAGATGCAGATCGAGCGGCGCCAGCATCGGTGGGGCGGCGGTTTCGCGGCCATAATCGATCACCGACTGGGCAAAGCCGATGGCCTTGTCCAGCGTGTTGACCAGGCGCGGCGCCAGCCTTTGCACCTGCGGATCGTCCAGCGTCGCCACCTGGTCGGACAGCAGCTGGGCGGAGGTCAGCATATTGCGCAGGTCGTGGTTGATCTTGGCCACGGCCAGGCCCAGATCGGCCAGGTGCCGGCGCTGGCGCAGCATGGAGAACAAATCCGATTCCATGGCCTCCAGCTCGCGCTCGGCAATGCCGATCTCGTCACGCCGGGCCGAGGGGGCGATGATGCGGCCGGCATTTTCCGGCGCCTGGCGGAATTCGAGCATGTTCCGGGTCAGCCGGCGGATGGGGTGGATGAAGAAGCGGCTGGCCAGCAGATAGAGCACCAGCGCGGTGACGGCGGCGATGGCCAGCGAGACGAAGCCGATCTGGCGCGAATAGACCAGCATGTCCTGGCGCAGCGGCCGCTCGGGCATCAGCACTTCGATGAGCGCGGCCTCGTCCTCATCGAGCCCGACGATGCGCAGGGTGCGGCCCGGCGCGGCAAAGAGCGTGTCGGCGGCGCCGATGAGCAGGCTCATCAGGTCGCCCTGGCGCAGATCGGCGGTCACCACCGCCTGCGGGGTCACCGGATCGGCCAATTCGATGATCTGGCTCTGGCCTTCGCGGCGATAGACGATGGCGTGGGCGCCGGCGGAGGTGAGCAGGCGGTCGGTCAACTCGCGCGGCACCGCCAGAACGTCGGGCACGGCGTCGAGCACGCGCGCCGCCACCGTGCCCACGCGCAGCCGGTCATTGAGCCAGCCGGCGCGGAAATTGGCGAGCGAGGGCAGATAGACCACGATCTCGACCAGAAGGATCACCGCGACGATGGAGGCGATGAGCTTGATCGACAGGCCCGAGAACCGGCCGGGCAGGACACTGCGTTGGTCTGTCATTGGCGCCATTATAAGGGCTGGGCGCGGGCGGCGTAAGCCCCCGCGGCGGGAGAGGTTTTTCCTACCACCAGAGGCGGCGGCGGGGGCGCCGCGCCCCATATTGCCCGGCAATGTCGATCAGGGCGGCGGCCAGATTCACGGGGGGCAGCGCCAGGCGCTCGACAGCGCTCAGGGAAAGGCCCTTTTCCATGCAGAGCGCCAAAAGCGCGATGATCTGCACGGCGCCGGGGCCGACAGCCGCCCCGCCCGAGATGCGCCCGCCTTTGCCGCTGGCCAGCGCCAGCAGCCCCTGCGCCTCGCCCATGGCCCGGGCGGCGTCGTTCTCGGCCAGGTTGGCGCGCCAGAGCGTTTCGCCCGGGCGCAGGGGCTCGATCCGCCCCGCCTGGGCCAGCGCCGGCTCGGTGAGGACGAATCGCGGCAGCGCCTCCGGTGAAAGCCGGCCCGGACCGTGGCCGGCGAGGCGCTCGACCAGCAGCGCCGCCTGCCGCTCGGCGATATGGGGCTCGTCCGCGAGCCGGGTGACGCGGCGGTCGACTATTTCAGAACCCTGGTTCCTGCGGCCCATGGCCACCAGGATATGGGAGACGTCGAGGCTGGCCGGGCCGTCGGCGCGCATGAGGGCGATGCCGATGCCCTGGCGGCGCGGCTGGATGGCGCTGACCTCGGCGTCGTCGAGAATGTCCAGCCCTTCCTCACGCAGCGCCCGCAGCAGCAGGGCGACCGGCTCGGGGGCGAAGCCGGGCAGCGGTCCGCCCTGGGGCACCAGGCTCACCTGGGCGCCGAGCCGGCGATAGGCCTGCGCCAGCTCGAAGGCCTCGGGCGTGCCCCCGATGACCAGCAGATGGGTGAGCTTGCGGATATTGCCGGCAATGGAATCGGGGGTGAAGAAAGCCACCTTGTCCAATTCGGGCAGCGGCGGCACCACCGCTTCGCTGCCCATGGCCAGGGCGAAATGGCGGGCGCGGATGATGGTCTGGCCGATGGCGAAGCGTCCGGGCGCGACGAACTCCCCCTCCCCCTCGATCAGGCGAACGCCCAGGGCGGCCAGCCGCTCGGGCGTGTCGCGGCTGGCGCCGGCCTTGGCCATGGCGGCGGCATGGGCGGCCACGGCGCGGAAATTGAGCTTGGGCTCGGCCTTGTCCAGCCCCAGGGCGCCAGCGCTGCGCAGGGCCTGGGCGCGGGCGGCGCTGGCCATCAGGGCGGCGCGGCGCAACCGGCCCTGGGGGGCGTCGCCCGGCTCGGGGCCGGGGCGGGCCACCAGCACCACGTCGAGCCCGCGGGCGCTGGCGCGGCGGGCGAGGGAAAGTCCCAGCGCCCCGGCGCCGATGACGCATAGATCGGGTTTGATGATGTCCGCCATTGCCCCCAGGAAGCAGGAGATGAGCCGGCCCGATT
>NZ_JAUCDN010000339.1:0-3454 GCF_034675085.1 Devosia sp. | reverse complement strand
GAAAGATGGCGGACCGCATCGACTATATCGAGTTTCCCTCCGGAGACCGCGCGGCGACCAGCCGCTTTTTCGGGGAAGCCTTCGGCTGGGGACGGGTAGGCTATGGCCCCGATTATGACGGGATCAGCGGCGCCGGCATCGATGGCGGGGTGGACCAGGCCCCCGGCCGGGTGGCGGCGACGATGGCGGTTGTGCGCACCGACGATCTGGACGCGGCCGAGCAAAGGGTGCGGGCGGCGGGCGGGGTGATCACCCGCGCGCAGTTCGATTTTCCCGGTGGGAGGCGCTTCCATTGCCGCGAGCCGGGCGGAAACGAGCTGGCGGTGTGGGTGGCGCGGGCGGAATAGAGCGGCCCCCGCATCTCGGTTTGGTTCATGTCACCGTTTGGTAGAAACAGTGAAATGATCCAGGCCTTCGTCTTATGGCGTGTCCGAACCGGAAAGCCGGCATCCACTTTGCTGGGAACGCCTTAGTTCGTCTGGGCCACGCTGACCGGGGCGGGGTCGCGGGCCATGAGGTCGTTGATCTGGGCCATGGTCTGGGCGAACTGCGCCTTATATTGCGGCGGCAGCACATTGTCCTTGGGCAGCTTGACGCTCAGGGGGTCGACGAGATTGCCATTGATGAGAATCTCGAAATGCAGATGCGGGCCGGTCGACTGGCCGGTGGAGCCGACATAGCCGATGACCTGTCCCTGGCGCACATGGCTGCCCACGCCGAGCCCGTCGACATAGCGCGACATGTGGCCATAGGCGGTCTCGTAGCCGTTGACGTGCTGGATCTCGACCTTGTTGCCGTAGCCGGACTGCCACTTGTAATATTTGATGACGCCGTCGCCGGAGGCATAGATGGGCGTGCCGCTGGGCGCGGCCAGGTCTACCCCGGTGTGGAGCTTGCGCGTCTTGAAGATGGGATGGACGCGGTAGCCGAAGCGCGAGCGCAGCGTGCCCCCGCCCTCGAGCGGCCGGCGGGTGAGGAAGCGCTTGCCGGTCTCCCCGTCGGGATCGAAGAAATCGGCGCCGCCGTTTTCGGTGGCGAAGCGATAGAGCTGGCGCGTGGTGTTGCCCAGCTTGAGGCTGACATAAAGCAGCTCGCTGCGCTGCTGCCCGTCGGGCGCGGTTTCGAGAATCTCGATGGCGTCGCCCGGCGCCACCTTGCGGGTCATGTCCAGATCATAGGCGAACATGCCGATGATGCGCTCGATGGTGGCGTCGTCCAGATCGTGCTTGCGGCCGGTTTCCCAGATGGAAATATAGAGGCTGGGCAGGTTGGCGACGTTGACTTCCTCGGTGTCTTCTTCGGGAAACTTTATTTCGGCCGGGGCCAGGCCCAGCACATATTGCCCCTTGTCGGTCAGCGCCACGGTGGCGCGGTGCTGATCGGTATTGGTGGCGTCGTCATGCGAATAGATGCTCAGCCGGTAGGGCACCAGCGTATTGGCGGTGCGCGAGGGGCCGAACAGGATGCGCAGCCGCGCCCCCGCCGCCAGCTCGGTGGAGGGAAAGACGTTCTGCAAGGTGGCGTCGATGGCCCGGATCATGGTGTCGGAAAAGCCGTTGCGGCGCAGCACCTCGTCGAGCGGCGTGCGCTCCTTGATGGTGAGGATACGCTCGGACCGGCCCAGAGCCGTATTGGAGGCCAGCGTGGTCTTGGGCATGATGGTGACGTTCTCGGCCACGCCGCCCAGCGTGTTGCCGCCGGCGCCCAGGCCCAGATCGCGCACCGAGGGGGCGAGCGCGGCATAGGCCATTGTGGGCGGCACGGGATCGTCGCTGAAGAAAGTGGCCTCGACCACGGCGCGCACATATTCGGCGGCCGACTGGTCGGAGATGGCACGGGGCGGCACGAAGGTCATCGGCATGGCGGCAAGCTTGACCGCCACTTCCCCCTCGACCTCGGCGCCATAGACATCGGTATTGATGTCCATCGCCCCGACGGACGGCAGGGGCTGGGTCGCCTCGAGGATCGCCACCGGATCGTAGGGGCGCACATTTTCCGAAAGCGAGGTGGGGGCGGTGGCCAGCGTGGCGCGGATGCGCACGAAAGGCTGGTTGCGGATGATGTCGCGGCCATCCACGGTTTCGCGGATCGAGGCCTCGATGACTTCCAGGTCCGAGCGGGTGGCGGTGATGGGGCGCAGGCGCGAGGACTTGGCCGAAAGATCGGTGGGGGTGAGGGTGCTGCGCTCGGGGCGGGAAATCTGCAGCGCCTCATAGGCGGTGGAGAAAGTGTCCTGCCCCTGGAAGGAGACATAGAGCGCGGCGCCCATCAGCAGCACGCTGGTCAGCCCCGTCATCACCGTGCCGCTCAGCCAGGCGAAGCTCAGCTCGCGCCCATGGGGAATCTCGCCATCGGTCGATTGCACGGTCAGGGCCGGGCTGTCCTCGAAACCGGTGGCCTTGAGCAGGGCGGCGTGGCGATTTTTCTGCGCTGGGCTCAACGCTCCATCCTTTGCAGTGGCATGGCAGGCTCCCGGAGCGGGCGTGATGCATTCCCATACGCGCGGGCACGCAGGCGCGGAGTCTATATCAATCGCGCTCTCCTATCTAAAGCAAATACGGCGAAACTGGGAGCGGGGACGGCCGGAAAGCGGAAAGGGGCGGGTTCGGGCAGCGGAAACCGGCCGGCGGAATCGCAATGGGTGGCGTTTTTCCCGGCTCCGGCCGGCAAAAAGCCCAGCCTCTTGAATTTGCGAGGAAAAATTCCATATTGATCGTTGCGACGGCAAAGCCGCTAAAACTCTGGTGACTCAGTCGAGTTTTCCACATGGCGGCGGCGGGCAAAATCGGAAAATGACGATTTTGTCGCTTTAGGGGGTTTACAGCCAAATGGGTCGCCCCTATAACCCGCTCATCGCTGAAGAGCGCGGCGCCAAACGGCGGCAAGCAAAGCAGCAAGCCTCTGAAATCAAAAAGAAATTTTCGGTTTCAGGTTTTCAAATTCCGGGTCGTTCGAAAGAAATTTCAAGCGAAACGAAAATTGAAAAAAGGGTGTTGACAGACGAAAACGTCTCGACTACAACCCGCCACGTTGACGACGCCGAGCGCTAGCCGCTCCCACTGCTCAACGATTTCTGAAAGGGCAGACGACCTGCCGGGCAACCGGATCACTAGGTACGTTCCTTGAGGAATTAGGAAGCAAGGCTTCCAATGACGTCCTAGCCCGCGAGGGCAGCGAGGTCAGCTCTTTGAAATTGTGAAGATAGAAGAAAGAGAAACGTGGACGGCGAGGTTCTTGCGAACTGAACCCGGAAGCAATTCCGGCGGAAGTTAAACAGACTTCGATGGGTGCACGTTTTCTAAGAGGTACACTACCTAGTCGCGTCGCAAGACGCAGACAAAAGGTGTGTGTCCTCGTCAATCATGCAAACGTGCATCTAGCGACAATAGTCAGATTTCAAACTTGAGAGTTTGATCCTGGCTCAGAACGAACGCTGGCGGCAGGCTTAACACAT
>NZ_JAUCDN010000338.1:0-3458 GCF_034675085.1 Devosia sp. | reverse complement strand
GATCTGCGCCGGCGTATTGGGCATGGCGCGCACCACCCGGCCCATGCCCAGGCCGGCGGAAAGTCGTTTGATATCAATGCCCGCCACGATGGAAAGCACCATTGTATGCGGGCCGATGGCCGGCGCCAGCGAGGCCATCACCGCGTCGATAATCTGCGGCTTGACCGCCAAAACGATGACATTGGGCTGCAACCCCACCGCTTCGGGGGTGATGGCGACCTCATAGTCCCGGGCAAATTCGGTTGTAATTTCAGTCGGATGCGGCTCGACCAGCAGCAGGTTGGCGGCGGGCAGGCCGGCATCGAGCCAGCCCTTGGCCAGCGCCAGCCCCATCTTGCCGGCACCCACCAGCATGACCGGACCGATGGCGCGCAATGTTGCGCTCATGCTTCACCCACGGTTTCGAACATCACATGGCTCAGCGCGTCGGCGGCGGTCTTGCCGGCCCAGACGACGAACTGGAACGCCTGATAGTAAAGATCGCAACTATCGGTGGCCGAGCGCAAGAGCGCTTCGCATTGCTGGGGCGAGACATCGGCGCCGCCGGTGAGCAGGTGCGAATTGCGGAACAGCACCACGCCTTCCTTATTCCAGATGTCGAAATGGCCAATCCACAACTGCTCATTGATGAGCGAAATCAATTGCTTGACCTCGGCACGCCGCCCCTCGGGCACGCGCAGATCGAAGGCCGAGGCAACATGCAGGCTCTCCAGATCTTCCATCCAGTTGAACGAAACGTGATAGTCGCTCCAGCCGCCGCGCACGGAAATGGAAATCTCGTCCGCGTCCTGCCGCTCGAAGGTCCAGTCATTGATCGAGGCGATATGCTCGATGATGTCCACGGGGTGGACATTGCGATCGGGCTCGACTTGCAGAAGCGACATGGGCGGGTCCGTCCGTTGACCGGCAGTTTTCGGATACTCAGGCACTGGCCGCAGGCACGCGGCCTCCGAATCGTCCTGATGAAACGACCCTACACCCCAACACTGATTCAGGGGACGCGACGCGGGCCGCGGACGTCATTCTCTTGTGGATGACATTCAGGGGCTTTGCGTTAACAGACTGTTAACGCCGACCATCACGTTTCATGGCATTTCGTCTCGTTTTGGCGCAGATGTGAACGCGCAACCCCTTGGCGGGGCTGGTTTTTGGGCCAGAAACGGGAAAAGCCCGGCGGCAGAGGCGCCGGCGGGTCTGAGCAGAAAGATAGAACGGAATGACGCGGCGGGGATAAGCAAGGACGGGGATATAACGCCCTGCGAAACCCTTATTCGGCCTTCTTGCCCTTGGTCTTGAGCGCGGCGATTTCTTTCTTGAGGGCGTCGATTTCCTCGCCCTGGACCTGCACCAGCTCGCGCAGGGCGTCGAAATCCTCGCGCTTGACCAGATCCATATCGGCCACCAAGCGCTGCGCCTGCGAGCGGACCACGGTTTCGACCTCGCGGCGCACCCCATCGGCCATGCCGGCGGCTTCGTTCATCAAACGGCCCAGATCGTCGAAGATCCTGTTGCTCTGGTTCATCGCTCACCCATTCGGTTCGGCCCTCGTTTCCCCTATCTAGGGTAAGGCCAGCGTCTTGACCAGAGACAGCGAAGCGGCAATGGTCCGCCCGATTGCCGCAGGAGCCGCTTTTGCCCTTTCCCGATATCGACCCGATCGCCTTCGCCATCGGCCCCTTCACCATACGCTGGTATGCGCTGGGCTATCTTTTCGGGGTCGGGCTGGGAGCGGGCTACGGCTATCTGCTGCTGGCCAATGAACGGCTCTGGCACAAGGGACGCCCCCCCTTCCCCGCCAGGGACATCTGGGATTTCGCCTTCTGGACCATGGTGGCCATCGTTTTGGGCGGGCGCATCGGCTATGTGCTGTTCTATAACCTGCCCTATTATCTGGAAAATCCACTCGAAATCGTCAACACGCTCGATGGCGGCATGAGCTTTCATGGCGGCATGATCGGGCTGGTGATCGCCGTCATCGCCTTCACTCATAAAAAGGGCGGCAACTGGCTGAGCGGGCTCGACCTGATCGCTTCGGTCTCCACCATCGGCATTTTCCTGGTGCGCATCGCCAATTTCATCAATGCCGAACTTTATGGCGCGCCCACCAGCCTGCCCTGGGGGGTGATCTTCCCCACCGATCCCGAGCAATTGCCGCGCCACCCCAGCCAGCTCTATGAGGCGGCGCTGGAGGGGCTCCTGCTGTTCCTGGTCATCCGGCTCTTTACCCATGTGTTCTATTGCCTGCGCAAGCCGGGCATGGCGGCGGGCATTTTCGGCATCGGCTATGGCCTCTCGCGCATCGCGGTGGAATTCGTGCGCCTGCCCGACAGCCAGATCGGCTATCTCTATGGCGGGTGGCTCACCATGGGCATGGTGCTGAGCCTGCCGCTGGTGCTGGGCGGCATCGGGCTGGTGGTGTGGGCCGCAACGCGCAAGGAGAGGCTCGTTCGTGGGTAAGGCGATCATGCACACAGGTTTGAGCTCCATCGCCTCCTCCCCCTTGCGGGGAGGGCCGGGGTGGGGGCGTTTAGCCCTTGTATTCGGGCTCCCGACACCCCCTCCCAACCTCCCCCGTCAAGGGGGAGGAGTTGGGCTGGTGGATGGGGAGTTGCTTGATGCCCGATAAATCCCCCACCCTCTCCGAACTCATCGACATGCAGATCCGCACCGGCGGGCCCATGTCGGTGGCCAATTATATGGGGCTGTGCCTCACCCACCCGAAGAAGGGCTATTACCGCACCGCCGATCCGCTCGGGGCAGCGGGGGATTTCGTCACCGCGCCGGAAATCAGCCAGATGTTCGGCGAGCTGATCGGCTTTTTCCTGGTCAATCTCTTCCAGCAGATGGGCAGCCCCAAACGCTTCACGCTGATGGAGCTGGGGCCGGGCCGGGGCACGCTGATGGCCGATATCCTGCGCGTCGCCTGCCGCGCCGAGGGATTTCGCGACGGGCTGGCGCTGCGCTTCTTCGAGACCAATCCGGCGCTGATCGCCGAGCAGAACGCCCGGCTCGCCGCCTATGAGCCGCAATGGATCGACGCCTTCGAAAAGATCGACGAGGCGCCTCTGCTGGTCGTGGCCAATGAATTTTTCGACGCCATGCCGATCCGCCAATTCGTGCGCATGCAGGATGGCTGGCACGAGCGCATGGTGGGGCTGAGCGAGGGCCGGCGCAGCTTCGGGCTCAATCCGACACCCATTGCGCCGCAAGCCATGCCCGAGGCGGTGGCGCAGGCCGAGATCAATGCCGTTTTCGAGGTCGGACTGGCCAGCGGCGAGGTGACCAAGCGCCTGTCGGCGCTGATCGGCCGGCTGGGCGGGGCGCTGCTGGCCATCGACTACGGCTATGGCCGCACCCAGACCGGCGAGACATTGCAGGGCGTGCGCAACCATCGCTATGCCGATGTGCTGGAGGCGCCGGGGGAAACCGACCTGTCCGCCCATGTCGATTTCGAGGCG
>NZ_JAUCDN010000337.1:0-3474 GCF_034675085.1 Devosia sp. | reverse complement strand
GCGCGGCTGGCGTCGTCATTGCCCGGAATGGCGTAGTCCACCGTGTCCGGATCGCAATTGGTGTCGACGATGGCCACGACCGGAATCCCGAGGCGACGGGCTTCCTTGATCGCGTTGGCTTCCTTGTTGGTGTCGATGACGAACAGCAGGCTGGGCAGGTTCCCCATGTCCTTGATGCCGCCCAGGTCGCGCTCCAGGCGCTCCTGCTCGCGGCTCATCATCAGGCGCTCCTTCTTGGTGCGCAGGTTGAGCTCGTCCTCGCTCATCGATTCCAGCTCGCGCAGGCGGGCGATGGAATTGGAAATGGTCTGCCAGTTGGTCAGCGTGCCGCCGAGCCAGCGGGAATTGACGTAATACTGGGCCGACTGCTTGGCGGCATCGGCCACCAGCGGGGCGGCCTGGCGCTTGGTGCCCACGAACAGCACGCGGCCGCCATCGGCCACGGTGTCGCTGACCAGCTGCAGCGCGCGGCTCAGCGCCGGCACGGTCTGGCTCAGGTCGAGAATGTGGATATCGTTGCGAACGCCGAAGATGTAGCGTTCCATCTTGGGGTTCCAGCGGTGCTTCTGGTGGCCGAAATGGACGCCGGCCTCAAGCAACTGGCGCATGGAAAAATCGGGCAAAGCCATCTGGCTGCTCCTTGTTTACCGGTTGATGCCTCCACGAAACAATGCGACGGTTCCCCGCCACCGGATGGTTTTCCTGAACAGAAAGCCCGTTTCGTGTGTGAAATCGCGCCGGCACGCAGCCGGACGCAGGGGCGATATAGGCGAAGACAGCCCCCTTGGCAAGGGCCGCGCCGGCCGGGAGAAGCGCCCTACCCCCAGAGCAGCAGCGCCGGGGCCGCCACCACCAGGATGGCGGCGAAAATCCAGCGGTTACGGCCCGCCATCTCCGAAAGCGGCAGGAAACGCCGCAGCGCCACATAGCCCAGCCAGACCACGACGCTATAGACCAGCGCCCAGACAAGCGGCATCCAGCCGCCGCCGAAAATGCCGATGCCCAGGCTGAACCCGCTCAGCGCTCCCAGCACGCCATAACCGAGGTCGAAAAGCAGCGCCGTCGTTACCGACAGCGCCCCCCACAGGCGCGGTGCCACGATGACCATGGCGGCCGCCAGCAGCCAGATCGCCATCATTGCCTGGAGCGAGGAGGAATTTCCCAGTGCCGTGACCACGCCCGTCAGGTGCTCGGGCGTCGACAGGCGCAGCAGCGAGGCCAGGCCATTGAGCAGCGCCGCCAGCACGAACAGCACGAAGGCGCAGCCCGCCAGCACGGCGAAATTGACGGCGATCCGCCGCCAGTCGAGTCCCAGGGAAGGATTGTCTTGTGTCGCGTTCATCAGTGCAGCCTCACATCGGTTACCCCGTCCAGCGCCTTGATGCCCCCGGCGACTTCCGCCGTGATGCGATAGGTGCCCGGCAATTCGATCTCATATTCGCGCGCGCCGCCATCCCGGATAACCACGAAATTGACGCTCCCTTCCCCGCCCCGCTTGAGCTGGGCGGCGATGGGGGGCAGCGCCCCGGCATTGGCGGCGAAGATGGTCAGCCGCCGGTCGATCTTTTCGGCGATGCCGTCTATGGCTTCGGCCGAGAGCAGCCGCAGGCTGATGCCTTCCGCCCGCTCGTCCGCGCCCACCTGCAATATGACCGAGCGGCCCGGCTGCAACAGCGCCCCGAACTGGGTGATCTGCTCGGAAAAGGCGATCACCTCATAGGTGCCGCTCTGGTCCGACAGGGCGAGAATCATCATCGGCGTGCCCTTGCGGGTGCGCCGGTCGTTGCGCGAGGCGATCGTGCCCGCCAGCCGTCCCGCCGAGGCCCCGTCCTTGACAGCGCGCTCGAAATCGCTCCAGCGCTGCACGCGCAGGCGCTCGAACATGTCCGAATAGGCGTCGAGCGGGTGGGCCGAGAGATGGAAGCCGATGGCGCTCAATTCCCGGTCGGCGCGCTCGGTGGTGCTCCAGGCCGGCACTGCCATGGGCAGGCGGATCGGCTCGGGCTCGCCCCCGTCGAACATGTTGCCCTGCCCCTCATTGCGCTCCGAGGTGAGCGACTGGGCCATGCCGATCACCGCCTCGATGGCGGCGAAAGCCACTTCGCGGCGCGGTGCCAGCACGTCGAACGCCCCGGCATTGACCAGGGTTTCCAGCGTGCGCTTGTTGAGCACGCGCGGATCGACCCGCCGGGCGAAATCGGCCAGGTCCTTGAAGGGGATATCGCCGCGCACCGCAACGATATGCTCGGCCATGGCGCGCCCCACGCCCTTGACCGCCGACAAGCCGTAATGGATGCGCCCTTCCGCCACCGAGAACACCACGTCCGAGCTGTTGACGCAGGGCGGCACCACCTCGATGCCCTTCTTGCCCGCCTCGCGGCGGAAATCGGAGAGCTTGTCGGTCTGGGCCATGTCCAGCGTCATCGAGGCGGCGTAGAATTCGCGCGGATGGTGGGTCTTGAGATAGGCGGTCTGGTAGGAGACCCAGGCATAGGCCGCCGCGTGGCTCTTGTTGAAGCCGTAATTGGCGAATTTGGCCAGCAGGTCGAAGATCTGGTCGGCCAGGCTCTCGCTCACCCCGTTGGGGCCCGAGCCCTCGCGGAAGCGGATGCGCTGGTTGTCCATCTCCGCCTTGATCTTCTTGCCCATGGCGCGGCGCAGCATGTCGGCCTCGCCCAGCGAATAGCCCGACAGCAGCTGGGCGATCTGCATCACCTGCTCCTGGTAGACGATGATGCCATAGGTCTCGTCCAGCACTTCCTTGAGCGCCGCATGGGGATAGTCCACCGGTTCGCGGCCATGCTTGCGGTCGATGAAGCTGGGGATGTTGTCCATCGGGCCGGGCCGATAGAGCGCGTTCATGGCGATGAGGTCTTCGATGCGGTCGGGCTTGAGTTCCATCAGCGCCCGCCGCATGCCGGCGCTTTCGAACTGGAAGATGCCGTAGGTATCGCCATGGGCGTAGAGCTTATAGGTCGCTGCGTCGTCGATGGGGATGGCATCGATATCGAGCGGGGTCTCGCGCTCCCGGTTCACCATGTTGACCGCATAGCGGATGGTGGTCAGCGTCTTGAGGCCGAGAAAGTCGAACTTGACCAGTCCCGCCGGCTCCACCCATTTCAAGTTATATTGGGTCACCGGCATGTCGGAGCGCGGATCGCGATAGAGCGGGATCAGCTCCTGGAGCGGCCTGTCGCCGATGACGATGCCCGCCGCATGGGTCGAGGCATGGCGGAAAAGCCCCTCCAGCGCCTTGGCGATCTCCACCAACTGCCCCACGGTTTCGTCCTCTTCCGCCATCTGGCGGAATTGCGACACCTCGTTGAGCGTGCGCTCAATGGTCCAGGGGTCGGCGGGATTGGCCGGCACCAGCTTGCAGATGCGGTCCACCTGCCCATAGGGCATTTGCAGCACCCGGCCGACATCGCGCAGCACGGCGCGCGCCTGCAGCGTTCCGAAGGTGATGATCTGGGC
>NZ_JAUCDN010000336.1:0-3486 GCF_034675085.1 Devosia sp. | reverse complement strand
GCGCCTACCGCCTCCCGGGACAAACTAAACACAAATCATCGATACAAGTCCGCGGCAGGCGCCGGTGGGTGGGGGGGAACTGCCCGATAGAAAACGCCTAAAGCGCGTCGCGATCTTTCAGATTCGCTCCATGCGCCTTAGCCTTTTGTTTTTGCGCATGTCTTTGTCCCGAAACCGGTTCCCACTTTCGGGAGACATGCTGTAAAGTAAACACTTCCGGCGCAAGGCCGGCGCGACAGGGAAGGCGGACGGCATCTGCGTATCCGTTTACGCTTGGTTAACCATGTTGTGGCGTGATCTACGGGCACGAGGCCCAGGATAGGCGCGATCATGACCGATACGGCGAGCTCGAGAGATCCTTCCGACCCCTTCTGGGTGCGGGTGCGCGCGGCCCTGCATGGCAGGCGGCCCGAGCGGCAGCCGGCCTATGGCACCGCGGCCATTGCGCGCTCCATCGGCATCCGCCCCAAGCTGGGCAGCATCATCGAGGAAGAAATGGCGCGGGGCTGGCAGAGCGCCGCCGGACGCCATGTGTCGCTGAGCCTGCTAGTCATCGAAATCGACCGTTTCCAGGATTATTTCACCGCCTATGGCAAGGATGCCGCCGACGATTGCACCCGCGCCCTGATGAAGGCCATCGGCTCGGCGCTGCCGCGCGAGACCGATCGCTGCCTGCCCATGGGCGCCGCCGGCTTCGTGGTGGTGCTGCCCGACCTGCCGGCGCTGATGGCGCGAGCCATGGCGGCCCGCATCGCCGAAAATGTGCGCCATCTCGGCCTTGCCCACAAGGAAAGCCATCTCGGTATCGTCACCATCAGCCAGGGGCTGGCGGTGACCAATCCGCGCGGCGCCTATGACCGGCGCTTCTTCGAGGCCGGGGCCGAGGCGCTGAAAAAGGCGCAGCGCAAGGGCATGGGGCGCCTCGAAGGCATCGATCTGCGCCCGGCGCTGGAACGCAGGCGCAAGGCCGCCTGAACTTCACTTGCCAGCCCTGCGGCAAGCCCCTAAGAGAGCCGTCCCCAATTTTGTTGCCCCATTTCGCCGGCGAGCCCATGGCTTTCGCCGGCGCGATGCTTTTTCGGGACGGATGATGATGAACCTTACCTGCGGGCTCGATTTCGGCACGTCCAATTCCACCATGGCGCATCGCGATGCCGATGGCGTTCCCTATCTGCTGGGGCTGGAGGCCGGACGGCAGACCCTGCCCAGCGTGCTGTTCTTCGGCTTCGAGGACGACACCATCCGCTTCGGGCGCGAGGCGGTGGCCGAATATGTCACCGGCGCCGAAGGCCGGCTGATGCGCTCGCTCAAAAGCGTGCTGGGCACGGCGCTGATGAGCGACACCACGCGGGTCAAGGCCAGGAGCTACGGCTTTCTCGACATTCTGGGCATTTTCATCGCCGAGGTGAAGCGGCGCGCCGAGCAGGAGCTGGGCGGGCCGGTGGAGAGCATCGTCTGCGGCCGGCCGGTGCATTTCGTCGATGACGACGCCGAGGCCGACCGGCTGGCCGAATCGCAGCTGGAAAGCGCGGTGCGGGCCCAGGGATTCCGCCAGATTGCCTTCCAGTTCGAGCCCATCGCCGCCGCGCTCGATTATGAGCGGCAGGTGAGCGCCGAAAAGCTGGCGCTGATCGTCGATCTGGGCGGGGGCACCTCGGATTTTTCGGTGGTGCGCGTCTCGCCCGAGCGGGCCCGCGCTGCCGACCGCAGCGCCGACATCCTCTCCACCGCCGGCGTGCATGTGGGCGGCACCGATTTCGACCGGCTGCTCTCCATGGCCAAGGTGATGCCCGAGCTGGGGCTGGGCACGCGCACGCGCGACGGCAAGCGGCACCTGCCGGTGGCGCCCTATTACGACCTGTCCACCTGGCACCGCATCAACCGGCTCTATACGGCCCAGACGCTGCGCGACCTGCGCGGCACCAGCCGCGAGGCGGCGGCGCCGGAGCGGGTGGAAACCATGATCGCGCTGATCGAGGACCGGCTGGGCCATCGGCTGGTCGGCGCGGTGGAGGCGGCCAAGATCGCGCTGTCGCAAGCAACGGAGACCGATTTCCGCTTTCCGGTGCGCGAGAGGATGATCGAGACGCCCATGAGCGTGGCCGAGCTGACCGCCGCGCTGGACAATTCGGTGGAGCGCATCGCCGCCACCATTGCCGAGGCGCTCCGGCGCGCCGGCATCCGCGCCGGGGCCATCGACAGCCTCATCCTCACCGGTGGCTCGACGCAGGTGCCGGCCATCGCCCGCCAGCTTGCCGCGCTTTTTCCCGAGGCCGAACTGGTGCGCACCGACGTGCTGGGCAGCGTAGGGCTGGGGCTGGCGCTCGACGCCGGGAGGAAATTCGGCGGATAGAACTTATCCCTCTTATCCCCGCGTCACGCTGGTGTGGTAGCTTTCAGGCACGATCAGGAAATTGGGTCCGGGCAGGACACCTGGCCCTCACCACACGGAAAGATACGGCAATGACGGAAACGGGCGGCGGCGCGCAAGCGCCGGTGCGCTGGGATGACGTGCGCGCCGAATATGAAAGCCGCCAGTTCATGCCGGCGACGATCTGCGGGCGCCATGGCATCACGCAGGCGCAATTGCGCTATCGGCGCGAGCAGGAAGGCTGGATCAGCCTGCGCGCCAAGCCGGTGCGCCAGGACGCCCTGGTGGCGCGCATGCTCCGGGTTCTCGACAAACAGGTCAAACAATTGGAGGCGGCGGTGAACGAACCGATCGACAAGCAGGCCAATGTGCTCGGCACGCATATCAAATCGCTCGACAAGCTGATCGAGATGGGCGCGGCGCGGCCCAACGTGCCCCCGCCCACCAAGAAGGACATGACCGACCTGCGCAACAAGCTGGCCAAGCGCCTTGAGCAGTTCAACCGGCGCTGAAGCGGCGGCGCTGGCCGGGCGCAGCGACGCCGAAATCGAGGCGATATATTACGACTGGAGCCGCTGGGCCCTGCCCAAGCAGCTTGCTCCGCAAGGGGACTGGACCACCTGGCTCATGCTGGGCGGGCGCGGCGCCGGCAAGACCCGCACCGGGGCCGAATGGGTGCGCGGACTGGCCGAACAGGGCATCGGCCCCATCGCGCTGGTGGGCGAGACCATGACCGAGGCCATCTCGATCATGGTGCGGGGGGAAAGCGGCATCCTCAATGTCCATCCCGACGCCACCAGGCCCCTGTTGCGCGGCAACCGGCTGATCTGGCCCAACGGGGTGGAGGGCACCATCCTGGCGGCATCGGACCCCGACCGCTTTCGCGGCCCGCAATTCGCCGCCGCCTGGTGCGACGAGATCGCCAAATGGCCCCATGCCGAGGAGGCCTGGGACATGCTGCAATTCGGATTGCGGCTGGGCGACCGCCCGCGCCAGCTGGCCACGACGACGCCGAAGCCGACCCGGCTTCTGAAGCGCCTGCTGAGCGATGGGCAGACCATGGTGACGCGCATGCGCACCGACGAGAACCGGGCGCATCTGGCCCCGCAATTTCT
>NZ_JAUCDN010000335.1:0-3487 GCF_034675085.1 Devosia sp. | reverse complement strand
TCGCCAGCGGCACCATCGGATTGACAAGGACGATATGGGCCGCAGGGAATACCGGCAGCGGCATCAGCCTTTCCCCAATTCCCCTGGCCAGAAGCGGCACGCCGAGCAGGCAGGCGGGCACGTCCGCACCCAGGCCGGCAGCAAGATTCGTCAGATCGTCCAGCGCGACCGGGCGGGAGGACAGCCGCGCCATCAGCCGCAGGGCCGCTGCTGCATCGGCGGAACCGCCACCGATGCCGGCCGCAACCGGCAGGTTCTTGGTGAGGCGCAGCTTCAATCCGGCCTCTACCGCGTCGGGCCAGCGCTGGCGGAAGCCGGCCACGGCGCGCAGTACGAGATTGCCCGGCCCCGCCCCCAATCCG
Organism: Devosia sp.; assembly: GCF_034675085.1. Taxonomy (GTDB): domain Bacteria; phylum Pseudomonadota; class Alphaproteobacteria; order Rhizobiales; family Devosiaceae; genus Devosia. The sequence continues at coordinate 3,125 of NZ_JAUCDN010000335.1, read as the reverse complement.
GCGGCAAACGGGCCGGTGATGACCAGGGAATCGGCCTCGGCGGGGCTGGCATCAACCGCGTCGGCCAACCCGGCGAAGACAATCAGGCTTTCCAGCTCATGATAGCCATCGGCCCGGCGGCCGGTGACGTGCAGCGCGAGATTGACCTTGGCCGGCGCAAATTCGGTTGCGATCTCCTCCGCCATCATTGGCGCTGCGGCAGCACGAGGCGCAGGCCGGGGTGGATGAGATCGGGATTGGCGAGATTATCCCGATTGGCTTCGATCAGAAGTTGATAGGCCGCCCCGCTGCCATAGCGCTCGCGTGCGATGGTCCAGAGATTGTCGCCCCGCCGCACCACATATTCCTCACCGTCTGCCGTGGCGGGCGGCTCGGATTCGATATCGGCCTGGGCGGTTTCGGTGGCGTCGGACCGCACCTCTTCCAGGGAATCCGGCTGCTTGCCCGCGTCGATCTCAGCAAGTTTGCGGGCGATGCGTTCGCGCACGTCGCCGATTTCATCGACAAAGGCGGCGACGCGCCACTGGAAATGGGCTTCCAGGCGCCGGCCGTCGGCCCAATAGGCATCGCCCAGATGGTCGTTGAGCTCGGCATCGTTGGGCCGCAGCATTACGGCGCGCTCCAGCGTTTCCACCGCCTCGTCCATGCGGCCGAGCTTGTAGAAGGCCCAGCCGAGCGAATCGACGATATAGCCGTCCTGCGGCTGCGCCTCGACAGCCTTTTCGATCATCTCCAGCGCTGGCTCGAGGTTCATGTCCATGTCGATCCAGCTATAACCCAGGTAGTTGAGCACCGAGGGTTGGTCTGGATTGAGCTCCAGGGCCTTTTGGAGATCGGCCTCCGCCTTGGGCCAGTCCTTGGCGCGCTCATAGGCGATGCCGCGCACATAGTAGAACCGCCAGTCCGAAGGGCTTTCGCCCCCGGTCAGCTCCAGCGCCTTGGTATAGGCCTCGGCCGCCGGCAGATATTGCTCGTCATAGCGCAGCAGGTCGCCGAGCACCGAAATCGCATCGAGATCCTGCGGGCGGCTGGTCACGATATTGCGCAGGCGCCGCAAAGCCTCGGGCCGCTGGCCCTTGGCATCGAGATTTTGCGCCACACGCACCACGGCGGTGGGTTTCATCGGCGAATTAAGGGGAATGGCGTCGTAGATGGCATTGGCCGCGTCGTGCTGGTCGGCGCTATCGAGCAACTGGCCAAGCGTCAGCCCGATCACGTCGCCGGAAGGGTCGAGATAGGCGGCCAGGCGCAGGAACACCAGCGCCAGATCGAAGCTGCCATCGCGCGACAGCGCCGCGCCGATGCCGTGGAACATTTCCGCCGCGCCGATCTGGGGGCTGGTGGCGAAGGGGCCGGGATGCTCGCCCGCCTCGATCTTCTCCTTGACCAGCGTGACCACGGGATGGCTCAGCCCCTGGTTCTCGAACTGGGCGATCACGTCCCGCGCCTCATCGAACCGGTCGGCATTGGCCAGCATGCGGGCATAGACCTCGGTCATGCGGGCAATATAGGGCTCGGCTTCGAACGCCTGGCCGGCAAGGTCGATCGCTTCCTCGGTTTCACCGGCGGCTTCGGCCATCAGCGCCCGGTGGAACACGAGAAAATCGTCAAGCCCCGCGCTGCTCAGGCTTTCCAGCGCCGCATCGGCATCGGCCTTGCGGCCTTCTCCGATCAGCGCCCAGGCGCGCAGGATGGTGGCGGTAAGCCCGGTGAAGCTGGCCTGGCCGACCTTGTCGAGCAAGTGCTCGGCTTTCGCATAGTCCGCCCGCTTGAGCGCCTGCGTCGCCATCGCCATTTCGGCCAGTTCGTTGACCGGCTCGAGTTCCAGCAGATGGCGCGCGGCATCGACCGCTCGCTCCATCTGCCCATCGGCGGCCAGCGCAATGAAGGCGCGCTCCACCAGCAGCGGATTGTCGCGGTCAGCCTGCGCCGCCGCGTTGAAATATCGCGCCGCTTCGTCGGTGCGCAGATCGTCCAGCGCCTGCTGGCCGGCAAGGAATGCCCCGCTGCCGTCGCGAGGTTGCAGGGGCAGCAGGTCGAACATGGCCATCGGATCGGACTGCGCCACCATGGCGGGGCCCGTCGCCTGCGCCATGGCCATGGCCGGCGCAAAGGCAATCGAGCCCAGAAGCGCCATGCGCGCGAAGCGGTTCAGAAACGGTGTCACGAGGCGGAATACTCCCTTGGCCCAGGGGCCACGATGTGGGCGCGAAGATTGTCCGTTTTTGGACGATGCGGCAAGGCGGGACACACCATGGCCTGCTTTCACATTCCCGTATAGTTGGGGCCGCTTCCCCCTTCGGGGGGCACCCAGGTGATATTGCCGGCGGGATCCTTGATATCGCATGTCTTGCAGTGGACGCAGTTGGCCGCGTGAATGCGGAAGACCGGCGCCCCATCCTCCTCGGCCACTTCATAGACCCCCGCCGGGCAGTAAAGCGGCGCCGGCTCGCCGTAAAGCGGCAGGTTATCGCGAATCGGGACCGCGGGATCGGCCAGATGCAGATGCACCGGCTGGTCTTCGTCATGGGCCAGATTGGCCAGATAGACCGAGGCGGCCCGGTCGAAGGTCACCTTGCCGTCGGGCCGGTCATATCGGCGCGGCGTCACCTCGGCGAGCGGCTTCAATCCTGCGGCATCGGGGCGCTTATGATGCAGCGTACCCAGAAGCGAGCGGCCCAACAGGGCTGAGCTCCACAGCTCCACCCCCGCCAGCACAACGCCCCCCAGCGTGCCGAAGCGGCTCCAGAGCGGCTTGACGTTGCGCACACCCTGCAATTCGCGGGCGATGCCCGTGGCCATGACGCGATGACCGAAATCCCTGATGAGATCATGCTGCCGCCCCTTGCCGATGGCCTCGGCCACCGCATCGGCAGCACCGATCCCCGAAAGGATCGCATTGTGAATGGCCTTGAGGCGCGGCGCATTCATGAAGCCGGCCGAGCATCCGATAAGGCCGCCGCCGGCAAAGGCCAGCGTGGGGATGGATTGCCAGCCCCCCGCCGTCACCGCGCGCGCACCATAGGAGATGCGCGTCGCCCCCTCGAGCAGGGGCGCGATGGAGGGGTGGGTCTTGAAGCGCTGGAATTCGTCGAAGGGCGAGACGGTGGGATCGGTATAATCGA
>NZ_JAUCDN010000334.1:0-3491 GCF_034675085.1 Devosia sp. | reverse complement strand
TTTGCGCTGCCCACGGCCGTGGCCGGGCTGGTGCTGGTGACGCTGTTTTCCAATAGCGGCTGGTACGGACAGTTTCTCGAACCCAACGGCATTGCCGTCAACTACACCCAGGCCGGCATCGTCATGGCGATGATCTTCACCTCCATTCCCTTCGTCGTGCGCGCCGTGCAGCCGGTTCTGGAGGAGCTGGAGGGCGATCTGGAGGAAGCCGCGCGCACACTGGGCGCCACCGGGCAGCAGGTCTTCTCCCGCGTCATCTGGCCCACCATCCTGCCCGCCTTCATCTCCGGCTGCGTGCTCTCCTTTGCCCGCTCGCTGGGCGAATTCGGCGCCGTGGTGTTCATTGCCGGCAATCTTCCCGGCATTACCGAAGTGGTGTCGCTGCTGATCTTCATCCGGCTGGACGAATATAATTACGAGGGCGCGGCGGCGCTGGCCTTCGTGCTGCTGCTCGCCGCCTTCATCACCCTCATCCTCACCAATCTGCTACAGGCCTGGCAGGCGCGCTACGCCGAAAGGAGCCGGGGATGACCGCCCTTTCCGCCCAGAAACGCAGCGGCGCCGAAACGCTGCTCATCGCCCTGGCCTTCCTGTTTTCGGCGGCGCTGCTGGTGGTTCCCCTGGCGCTGATCTTCGCCTTTGCCTTCCGCGAGGGGCTGGGCGTCTATCTGGCCAATATCACCGAGCCCAACACGCTCCACTCCATCGGCCTCACCGTGCTGACGGCGCTGATCGTGGTGCCGGTCAATATCGTGGTGGGGGTGTGCCTGGCCTGGCTGGTGACGCGCTTCCGCTTCCCCGGCCGGCATCTGCTCATCACCATCATCGAGCTTCCGGCCGCCGTCAGCCCCATCGTCGCCGGCACGGTCTATCTGTTCCTCTATGGCGGCCAGGGCCTGCTCGGCCCGCTTTTGCAGGGCGCGGGCATAAAGCTGATGTTCACCGTCACCGCCATCGTGCTGGTGAGCCTGTTCGTCACCGCTCCCTATGTGGCGCGCGAATTGATCCCGCTGATGCGCCAGCAGGGCACAGAGGACGAGGAGGCCGCGCTGTCGCTGGGCGCCAATGGCTGGCAGATGTTCTGGCACGTGACGCTGCCCAATATCCGCTGGGCCATCCTCTATGGCGCCATTCTCACCAATGCCCGCGTCATGGGCGAATTTGGCGCCGTCTCGGTGGTGTCGGGCAGCATTCGCGGCCAGACCAACACCCTGCCCTTGCAGATCAGCCAGCTTTTCAACGATTTCAACGTCACCGGCGCCTTCGCCGCCTCCACCACGCTGGCGCTGATGGCCGTGCTCACCCTGGTGCTGAAATCGACGCTGGAAGGGCGCTTCTGGCGCTGAATCCGGCCCGGCCCCTGTCGCGAAATGGGTGTGGGCATTGATAATTTTGCATCTTGCCACCATCGGACCATTCGGGTCATCTGGCCCAAGACCCGCATGGACGCATGGATGACCCTGCCCCAGATTTTCGCCTTTTCGGTGATCGGCGTCATGATGGTGGCCTTCATGTGGGGCCGCTGGCGCTACGATGTCATAGCCGCCTGCGCGCTGCTGGCCGCCCTGTTGCTGGGGGTGGTCGAGCCCGGTCAGGCCTTTACCGGCTTTTCCGACGATATCGTCATCATCGTCGCCAGCGCGTTGGTGGTGAGCGCCGCCGTATCCCATTCGGGCATCATGGAAATCGCCGTGCGGCGCTTCGCCCCCAATATCAGCACGCCACGGGCGCAATTGCTGCTGCTGGTGGCGGTAGTGACCGTGCTCAGCGCCTTCGTCAAGAATATCGGCGCGCTGGCCATCATGATGCCGATCGCCTTCCAGATGGCGCGGCGGTCGGGCGTTTCACCCTCGATGTTCCTCATGCCCATGTCGTTCGGTTCGCTCTTGGGCGGGCTGATGACGCAGATCGGCACCTCGCCCAATATCATCGTTTCGCGGGTGCGCGAGGAAATGGTGGGCCAGCCCTTCACCATGTTCGACTACACCCCGGTGGGGCTGGTGCTCTCGGTGCTGGGCGTCGGGTTCCTGGCGTTTTTCTATTGGCTGCTGCCCGAGCGCAAGCGCGCCTCCTCGGGCCTCGAAAGCGCCGTGGACATCAAGAACTACACCACCGAGGCCCGCGTCACCGACGATTCCCCGGCCATCGACAAGACCATCGCCGCCATCCATGCCGCCGCCGACGGGCAGGCCATGGTCACGCGCATCCTGGGCGCCAACGGCGCCACCCGCACCCCCCTGCCCGACGCCAAGCTGCGCGCCGGCGACATCCTGCTGGTCCAGGGCGATCCCGAAGCGCTCGACAAGATGGTGTCCAATGCCGGGCTGGTCTTCTCCGAGCGCCGGGGCGCGGCGACGCGCGATGCGTCCAGCTTCGGCGTCATCGAAGCGGTGATCGGCACCAATTCGGGCCTGATCGGGGCCACGGCGCGCGAATTGAGCCTGTTCGACCGCACCGGGCTCAACCTGCTGGCCATCAGCCGGGGCGATGAGCGCTTTACCAATCGGCTGGGCCAGATCCGCTTCAAGGATGGCGACGTAATCCTTTTGCAGGGCCATTTGCGGCGCCTGCCCGAGCTGTTGCGCGAATGGGACTGCCTGCCGCTGATCGAGCGCGGCCTGAAGCTGGGCAGCGTGCGCAACGGCCTGGTGCCGCTCGCCATTTTGCTGGTCGCCATGGCCGCCACGGCGCTGGGCCTGCTGCCCGTCGCGCCGGCCTTCTTCATGGCGGCGGTGGCCATGGTGCTGACCCGCTCGGTGCCGCTGCGCTCGCTCTACAGCCATCTCGATGCGCCCATCCTGCTGATGCTGGCCTGCCTCATCCCGGTGTCCGAATCGCTGCGCTCCACCGGCGGCACCGAGGTCATCGCCAGTTTCCTGTCCAGCACCGCCGCCGGCCTGCCCGGCTGGGGCGCGCTGGCGCTGATCATGCTGGCCGCCATGGCGGTGACGCCCTTTCTCAACAATGCCGCCACCGTGCTGGTCATGGCCCCCATCGCCGCCACCTTCGCCACCTCGCTGGGCTACGCGCCGGAAGCCTTTCTCATGGCCGTGGCCATCGGCGCCGGCTGCGACTTCCTCACCCCGATCGGGCACCAGTGCAACACGCTGGTCATGGGCCCCGGCGGCTATAAATTCGGCGATTACTGGCGGCTGGGCGCGCCACTTTCCGTATTGGTGGTGCTTGTCGGCGTGCCCCTGCTGATGATCGTCTGGCCATTTTGAGCGCAAGGGGCTTGCGCCAGCCCATCGACGCGGTAAAGCAATTGCCCATGCACACGACCCACACCATCGCCCTGCCCGGCCGCCCGCCACTTGAGCTGGGGCAAAAGGCGCTGGTCATGGGCATTCTCAACGTGACCCCCGACAGCTTCTCCGATGGCGGCGCCCATCACCGGCTCGCCGCCGCGCTGGCCCATGCCCGCCAGATGGGGGCGGAAGGCGCCGACATCATCGATATCGGCGGCGAAAGCACCCGCCCCGGCGCCACCC
>NZ_JAUCDN010000333.1:0-3494 GCF_034675085.1 Devosia sp. | reverse complement strand
GGCGCGCGGGCCGGCCTGGCCTGGTATCGTCTGGCCCGGCCTTAATACGAGGCGCGCAGCCCCGCCAGCAGCGCCTCGACGTCGCCGCGCCGGAAGCCCCAGCCCGTGGCCTTTTCGGCCAGATCGATCATGGCCCCGACCTCTTCGGGCGGAAGTCGCGACGCCTGGAACAACGGCCCGCCCTTGTGCCTGGCAAAGCCATAGCCATTGATCAGCACAACGTCGATATCCTGAGCCGAGCGGGCGATCCCCTCTTCCACCAGCAGCGCCGCCTCGTTGACGATGGCGCCCATGATCGCCCCGGAAATGGCCTTTGCCTCGGGGGCTGGGCGGCCATGCCGTGCCGCATTGGCCTTTACCAGCTCGGTGACGGCGGGGGAGGGGACGGGCTTGCCCGCCGCGTCGTAATCATACCAGCCGGCCTCGGTCTTGCGGCCCAGCCGCCCCAGTTCGCACACGGCATCGGGAATGGTCACATAGCGCTCGCGCGCATCGCGGCTGGCCGCCTTGCTCTGGCGCAGCCGCCAGGCGATATCGAGCCCGGAAATATCGGACACGGCGAAGAGTCCCATGGCAAAGCCCAGCCCGGTTGCCGCCGCGTCGATCTCCTGGGGCAGGGCGCCGTCATCCAGCGCATACTCGCACTGGGCGCGATAGCGCGCATAGATGCGGTTGCCGATAAAGCCTTCTCCGGGCCGAGCCGGAACCGGCAGCTTGCCGATGGTCTTGGCCAGCGCGAAGCCGGTCGCCAGCACCGCCGGATCGGTGGCGGCGCATTGCACCACTTCGAGCAGCTTCATGCGCGGCACCGGCGCGAAGAAATGCAGCCCCATGAAGCGGTCGGGCCGCCCGCTCGCCGCCGCCAGCTTTTCGATATCGAGATAGGAGGTGTTGGTGGCCAATATGGCCTTGCCTGAAAGCACAGCCCCCAGCCGCGCGATCACCTCGGTCTTGACCGCGATGTCCTCGAACACCGCCTCGATCACCAGGTCCGTCCCGGCAAGCCTGGCGAGGTCATCGCCGGTTTCGAGGTCGGCCAGCCGCTCCGCCGCACTGGCCTTGCCGAGCTTGCCCAGCCGCTCCAGGTCTCCCAGTGTCTTTTCTATGCTGGTATGCGCCCGCGCCAGCACCGCTTCATTGCTGTCGATGAGAATGACCTTCAGTCCCGCCGCCAGCACCACGCTGGCAATGCCGGCGCCCATGGTGCCGGCCCCGACCACGCCCACCAGGGCGACGGGCAGGGGATCGGCCGCCACCGGCGGCTTGGCGGCGGCACGTTCGGCAAAGAAATTATAGCGCAGCGCGCTGGCTTCCTCGCCCACCCGCAGGGTCTGGAAGACGGCGCGCTCCAGCGCCAGCGCCTCCTCCACCGGCGTGGTTTCGATCAGGCGGATGGCCTTGATCGCTTCGGCCACGCAGTCGCGCCCCTTGCCCTTGGCCAGCGCAGCATTGGCCGCCGCCTCGATCTCGGTGCTGCTCGCCGCAGGCGGGATCATCCGGCTGGCGAGGCGCTTGCCCGGCCCCTTGCTCTTGAGAAACGCGATGGCCTCGGCGCGCAGATCGGTTTGCGCCAGCGCGTCGATCATGCCCAGCGCCAGCGCCTCGGGCGCGGCCACCCGGCGGGCCGAGGTGATGAGCTCGATGCCGCGCGGCAGGCCGACAAGGCGCGGCAGGCGCTGCGTGCCGCCCGCGCCGGGGATCATGCCCAGCCCCACTTCGGGCAGGCCGACGACGGCATCCGGCGTTGCGATGCGCCAGTCGCAGGTTAGCGCCAGCTCATAGCCGCCGCCCAGGGCGGAGCCGTGGATGGCGGCGATCACCGGCCAGGGGCAGACCTCGATCGCCGCCAGCACCTCAGGCAGCTCCGGCGGCGGCAGGGCCTTGCCGAACTCCTTGATGTCCGAGCCGGCAATGAAGCTCTTGCCCGCCCCGATGATCGCCACGCCTGAAATGCCCCGGTCCCCGCTCACCTCGGCAAGCGCCGCCGCCAGCCCTTGCCGCACGGCGACGGAGCTGGCATTGACGGGGGGATTATCGATGAATATCAAGGCGATATCGCCGTCGTGCTCGAGCCGGACGGCCGGGCTCATTTCCCGCGCGGAACTGGAATATCCAATATCGGTCAGGGCCATTCTTGCCTCGTCGGTTTGCCTTGCTGGCCTTTGCTGTAGCGCGTTTGACCCGTCTTCGATTTTGCAAATTGTGCAAAGATTGTTTGTAGCGTTTTGCAGTTTTGTTGAGCTCTGCGACCTGCACGATGGTGTGATTGGCCAAAGGCAGCCGGCTTGTGATCCCCCTTGCCGGCCAAAATAGAGGAGGCAGCATGAGCGCACAGGTCTCATCCTGGTCCGAGAGGATCGGGGGCATCGTCATCTTGTTGCTGGGTCTGGCGGTCGCCGGCCAGGCAATGAGCTATCCGCTGGGCACCCTCAACAATATGGGGCCGGGCTTCTTTCCGGTTGCCGCCGGCCTGGCGCTGGCGCTGCTGGGCGGGCTGATCGTCTGGAAAATTCCCGATGCCGACCTGCCCGCCGAGAGTGGTCGCCTCAATATCCGCCCGGTCTTCTTCGTGCTGGCGGGGATCCTCGCCTGGGCGCTGCTGCTGCGCCCCGCGGGCCTCATCGCCGCGACCGTCGCGCTGACGCTGCTCTCGGCCTTTGCCTATCCGGTGCCCAATCTCAAGCGCATCGCCATCACCGTTGTGGTCCTGCCCGTCATGGGCTGGCTGCTCTTCATCTACGGGCTCGGCATGCCCATGCGCGCCTTCCCCTGGTCGTAATAGGGACGTTTCGACATGGATTATCTGTCAGCCATCCAGATGGGCTTCGCCACCGCCTTCGAGTGGAACAATCTGGTTTTCTGTTTCGTCGGCGTCGCCCTGGGCACGGTGGTCGGCCTGCTCCCCGGCATCGGGGCGCTCTCCACCATCTCCATGCTGCTTCCGCTCACCTTCTACATGCAGCCCACCACGGCCATCATCATGCTGGCCGGCGTCTTCTACGGCGCCCAGTATGGCGGCTCCATCGCCTCCATCCTGCTCAACATTCCCGGCACCGCCACCAATGCCATCACCTGCCTGGACGGCTATCCGCTGGCCAAGCAGGGCCGGGCGGGCGTGGCGCTGGCCATCACCACCCTCTCGTCCTTTGTGGGCGGGTCCTTTGCCATCCTGGTGCTGATGCTGGTCGGCCCCATGCTGGCCGATGTGGCGCTGGCGTTCGGCGCGCCCGAATATACCGCCATCATGCTGTTCGGGCTCATCGCCGCCTCCACCCTGTCGGGCGGCTCCATGCTCAAGGGCCTCGCCATGGTGGTGCTGGGCGTGGCGCTGGGCACGGTGGGCATGGACATGAACACCGGCGTGCAGCGCTTCCAGTTCGGCATGCCCGAGCTGGCCGATGGCCTGAGCATCGTGGCGCTGGCCATGGGCCTGTTCGGCGTCGCCGAAATCCTGGTCAACCTCATGCGCAGCGATGGCAGCCCCTTCAAGGTGC
>NZ_JAUCDN010000332.1:0-3504 GCF_034675085.1 Devosia sp. | reverse complement strand
GGCATCATCGCCTTCCGCTCCATGCTCTCGGCCTATGACGCCACCCGCGCCATCCTGGTCATCACCGTCATCGGCGTCGTCTTCAACGCCGGGGTCGCCTATGTGCTGATCTTCGGCCATTTCGGCTTTCCCCGCATGGAGCTGCGCGGCGCCGCCACCGCCACGCTCATCACCAATTTCCTGATGTGCGCCATGATGGCGGGCTATGTCGTCACCCATCCCCGCCTGCGGCGCTTCCATGTCTTCCTGCGCTTTTTCAAGCCCGACTGGCCGCGCTTCCGCGAAATCTTCCGCATCGGTACTCCAATCGGACTGACCGTGGTGGCCGAAGTGAGCCTGTTCACCGCCGCGACCCTGCTGATGGGGCGGCTGGGCACCGACGAGGTGGCGGCCCACGCCGTGGCGCTGCAATGCTCCTCCATGGCCTTCATGGTGCCACTGGGGCTGGGCATTGCCGCCACGGTGCGCGTCGGGCGCGCCTATGGAAGGGGCGACAGCGAAGGCGTGCGCAAGGCGGGCTGGACCGCCTTTGCCCTCAGCACCGCCTTCATGACCCTGTCCTGCGTGCTTTTCCTCACGCTCGGCCCCTTCATCGTTACCCTGTTTCTCGATCCACACGTGCCGGCCAATGCCGATGCGCTGGGCCTGGCTGCCAGCTTCCTCATCGTCGCCGGCTTTTTCCAGCTCGCCGATGGCACCCAGGTCATCGCCGCCCATTCGCTGCGCGGCCTCAGCGACACCAAGACGCCCATGCTGATCGCCATTTTCGGCTATTGGGTCATCGGCCTGCCGGTGGCCTATCTGCTCGGTCTCGTCGTCGGCTGGCGCGGCATCGGCATCTGGATCGGCCTTGCGGCGGGCCTGTCCTCGGTGGCGGTGGTGTTGCTCGCCCGTTTCGCCCTGCGCGAGCGGCTGGGCCTCATCCGCTAAACCCGAGGCCAGTCCGCAAAACGGTTGCGGAACCAGGTGCGTTGCCGCTTGGCATATTGCCTTGTGGCGATAACGGCTCGGGCGACAGCCTCGTCCGCCCCGATTACACCGGCGAGGAAATCCCGGATCTCGGGCACGCCGATGGCCTTCATCGCCGGCAGACTGACGTCAAGTTGCTGCGCCAGCAGCGCCTCGACCTCCCCGACCGCCCCTTCTTCGAACATGGTTTGGAAACGCCGCGCGATGCGCTCGCGCAGCACATCGCGCGCCGGGTCGAGCACCATGCGTTCGATAGAAAAATCGGCGAGCAAGCCCGTTTGCGGCGCATCCTGAAAGCTCGACAGCATCCGCCCGGTGGCGCGCTTCACCGCCAGGGCGCGAATAAGCCGCTGCGGATCGGCGACCTTGAGGCGTGCGGCCGCCACGGGGTCTTCCCGCGCCAAAAGCGCCAGCCGCCTGGCGCCATCCAGCGCCGCGACCTCCTCCTGGACTGCCAGCGTCACCGCCGCAGGAATTTCGGGCACATCGGCAAAGCCATTGAGCAGCGCGTCGAAATAAAGCCCGGTGCCGCCGGCAAAGATCAGCGGCCCCTCCGAATTCTCGGCGATGACGCCGCGCACGGCTTCCAGCCACTGGCCGGTCGAAAACCGCCGCGCGGCCGGCACGGCACCATAAAGCCTGTGGGGAGCCAGCGCTATGTCCGCCGCGTCGGGCCGGGCCGTCACCACGGCCAATGTGTCATAGACCTGCATGGCGTCGGTATTGACGATGATGCCGCCCGTTTCCCGCGCCATGGCAAGCGCCAGCGCCGACTTGCCGCTGGCAGTCGGACCCGCTATCAGAACGGCGCGCCTGCGGCTCCTCATTCCTCACTCCACAAAGAAGACCTCATGCCGGTTCTCTGCCTCATTGCCAATCCCGCCGATTCCGAACTCGACCCGGCGCTGGCCGCCGCGGTCATCAACGAAACCGGCGGCGAGCTCAACTGGCTCAACCACGCCATTGCCTGCGAGATCATCGAGCCGAAGTCAACCGATGCGCTGGCTCTGGCCCGCGAGGTCATCGGCGCGCGCAAGGTCGACGCAGCGCTGGTGCCGAACGAGAACCGCCGCAAGCAGATCCTCATCGCCGACATGGATTCCACCATGATCAATGAGGAATGCATCGACGAGCTGGCCGACGCGCTGGGCATCAAGGCCCAGGTGGCCGATATCACCGACCGCGCCATGCGCGGCGAGCTTGACTTCGCTGCTGCGCTGGACACCCGTGTCGCCCTGCTCAAGGGGCTGGAGCGCAAGGTGATCGAGGAGATTCGCCGTGAGCGCATCACCCTGGCCCCGGGCGGGCGAGCGCTGGTGCACACCATGCGCGAATACGGCGCTTATACCGCGCTGGTTTCAGGCGGTTTCACCTATTTCGCCGACTTTTTCGCCAAACGCATCGGCTTCCAAGAAGCGGTGGCCAATGTGCTGGAATTCGATGGCGAACGCCTGAGCGGAACGGTGGCCAAGCCCATCGTCGACAAGAACACCAAGCGCGAAAGGCTGCTCGCCCTCGCCGCCGAGCGCCACCTGCCGCTGAGCCAGACCCTGGCCGTGGGCGACGGCGCCAATGATCTCGACATGATCCGCATCGCCGGCTTCGGGGTGGCGCTGCACGCCAAGCCCGCTGTCGCCGCCGAGGCAGGCATCCGTATCGACCATGGCGATCTTACCGCCCTGCTCTATCTGCAAGGCTACAGCTAAGAAGAATTCGTCCGCTGACCCCCCCAAAAAAAGAAAAAGCCGGCGCTGAGCGCCGGCTTTTTTTGTATGGGATACATTCCCCTTACTGCGCCGCCGGTTGCTCGGCGGGCTCGGGCACCTCGGTGCCCACGGTGGGGCTGAGTTCCGAGCCGTCATCGAGCGGCAGGCGAGGCACAGTGGTTTCCTCGATGCCGAGCCCATCCAGGGCCGGCTCGCTGCTCTGGGTCGGGGTGATCGGCGCCGCGGTGGGCTGGATCGGCGGGGCCAGATTGGTGCTGGCGGCCGGGATCGAGCCGTTGGAGCCGAAATAGCGGAAGAATTCGCTATCGGGCGAGAGCACCATTGTCGTGCCGGTGCCGGCCAGCGCCGAGCGATAGGACTGCATCGAGCGGTAGAACTCGAAGAACTCCTGATCCTGCCCATAGGCGGCGGCAAAGAGCCGGTTGCGCTCGGCATCGCCCGTACCGCGAATGATTTCCGCGTCGCGGGTGGCTGCCGCCACGATTTCCACCGCCTGGCGATCGGCGATGGCGCGCAGGCTCTGCGCCTGCTCCTGGCCACGGGCGCGCAACAGAGCGGCTTCGGCAAGGCGCTCGGCACGCATCCGCTCGAAAGTGGTGGCCGACACGTCCGCTTCGAGGTCCGTACGCAGAATGCGCACATCCACAACGTCGATGCCGATATTGGCCAGGTCGGGACGGATGAGATCGCGCGTCTCGGCCATCATCTGGCCGCGCTGGTCGGAGAGGGCGGCGTTGAATTCACGCAAGCCGTAGACCTGGCGCAGCGCCGCATCGAGGCTGGCCCCGATCCGCGCCCCGGCCACCGA
>NZ_JAUCDN010000331.1:0-3510 GCF_034675085.1 Devosia sp. | reverse complement strand
CGAAACTATCTGCCAGATCCGTTTCACGAGCGCCCTGCCCTTTCCGTTTTTGCCGAGGATTTCTTCTTAAAGCACTCCGCCGCCGAGGCCAAGGTCGCGGGCCATCTGCTGCACGTCGCCCTTGCCCACGCCCGGCTTGAGCCAGTTCAGGGTGAGGCGCGTCGCGGCATGACCGTTGAGGGTGACGGCCTCTTCGGACACGGCGCCCAGAATGGCGAAATTCTTCGTAATTTCAATGGCATCGGACTGGTTTTGGAAGGTTCCGATTTCTATGCGCACGGCGCGGGAATCGGCATCCATGGCCTCGGCCCAGTCGGCCAGCGCACCCGAGCGGGTGGCCATGGCATTGGCGGCGGCATGGGCGGTGCCGATGGCGGCGTCCTGCTCCTGGGGCGTGGTGCCGGCATAGGAGAACAGATTGCCGAAGAAATTGCCGGCGATGTCCATCAGACTGTTGGTGTTGTCTGCATAGGCCGTGCGCGTGGTGCTGCCCGGTCCGCCGAAATCGGCGGGGCCGTTATAGCTGGCCAACAGCCTGCGGGTGTCGTCGCCTTCGAGCGGCGCAGGGCCGACATATTCGGCCTTGATCTGGGTGTGGCCGTTATTGACATAGCCCAGCATGGAGGCGGCGCGGTGGGACAAATCCATGATGCGGCCGGGCATATAGGGGCCGCGATCGTTGACGCGGACGATGACCGAGCGGCCATTGGCCTGATTGGTGACGCGCACATAGGAGGGCAGCGGCAGGGTCGGGTGCGCCCCGGTCAGCGCATTGGCCGAAAAAATCTCGCCATTGGCGGTGCGGCGGCCATGGAAATCGGCGCCGTACCAGGAGGCGTCGCCGGTGGCGACATAGTTCGGATTTTCCTGCGGAACATAGGTAACCCCGCGCACCGTATAGGGTTTTCCCACCTGATAGCGCCCGCCGCCCTTGGGCGGATTGGGATTTGAGGTGACGCGGGGCGACACGGCAACGCCATATTCCGAGGAGGTGAAGGCGGCGCGCTTGACCGTAGGGCCCAGCCCCATGCTGGAGCAGGCAGCAAGCACCGGCGCGACAAGGGCCACAAGGGCGACGAGGCGGACGGCATGTCCCCGGGCGGTCGTCTTCACGGCAGGCATACTCTTGATACAAAACAGCAATGGCGAGCCCGGAGGATACCCCCTCTGGCCCGGCGATGCCCGCAAAACGCATCTTTCTGGTTTAGAGGGGGTTAATGCTAGCGGACTGTTACCGCCGAGCGTCGCATTTAATCGCATTTGCGCGCCTGGCGGTAACGCGCCGGCGTGGCGCGCGAAGGGGTTGTTTCGGCGCAATTGCGGATATAAAGAAGTCTTTATATCACCGGAATCCCCCGATATTTGAGGTGAATGGCCATGCCCCGGCAAGACGAAACCCATAGTCCCGACTGGAACGAGGTCCGCTCCGCGCTGACCAAGGCGATGCGCGAGCGCATCCTGATCCTGGACGGGGCCATGGGCACGATGCTGCAACGCCTCAAATTCGACGAGGCCGCGTTTCGCGGCGAGCGCTTCGCCAACTGGCACCTGCCCCTGCAAGGCAATAACGACCTGCTGGTTCTAACCCAGCCGCAGGCGGTGGAGGATATCCACTTCGAGTATTTTCTGGCCGGGGCCGATATCGTGGAGACCAATACCTTCTCGGCCACTTCGGTGGCGCAGGCCGATTATGGCTGCGAGGACGTGGTCTATGATCTCAACTTCCACGGGGTGAAGGTGGCGCGGCGGGCGGCCGAACGCGCCGAGGCCGCGGACGGCAGGAGGCGGTTCGTCGCCGGGGCGATCGGGCCGACCACCAAGACCTCGTCCATGTCCACCGACGTGACCAGCCCCGGCTATCGCTCCATCACCTTCGATCAGTTGCGCGACGCCTATGCCGAGGCCATTCGCGGGCTGATCGATGGCGGCGCCGACATGCTGCTGTTCGAAACCATCACCGACACGCTCAACACCAAGGCCGGCATTTTCGCGGCGCAGCAGATTTTTGAGCAGCGCGGTATCGAGCTGCCGATCATGATTTCGGGCACCATCACCGATCGCTCGGGGCGCACGCTTTCCGGCCAGACGCCCACGGCGTTCTGGTATTCGGTGCGCCACGCCAGGCCGCTGACCATCGGGCTCAACTGCGCGCTCGGGGCCGATCTGATGCGCGATCACATTTCCGAGCTTTCGGCGGTAGCCGACACTTTTGTGTGCGCCTATCCCAATGCCGGCCTGCCCAATGAGATGGGCGGCTATGACGAGACGCCCGAGCAGATGGCCAGCCAGTTGCGCGCCTTTGCCAGCGACGGATTGCTCAATATCGTCGGTGGCTGCTGCGGCTCGACGCCCGACCATATCCGCGCCATTGCCGAAATGGCGGCGCAATACCAGCCGCGCAAACTGCCCCATGCCGACAAGCTGCTGCGGCTGGCCGGGCTGGAGCCGTTCACGCTGACCAAGGCCATTCCCTTCGTCAATATCGGCGAGCGCACCAATGTCACCGGCTCGGCGCGCTTCAAGAAGCTCATCACCGCCGGCGACTATACAGCCGCGCTGGACGTGGCGCGCGACCAGGTGGCCAATGGCGCGCAGGTGATCGACATCAACATGGATGAGGGGCTGATCGACTCCAAGCAGGTGATGATCGATTTCCTCAACCTCCTGGCGGCCGAGCCCGACATCGCCAAGGTGCCTCTGATGATCGACTCATCCAAGTGGGAGGTGATCGAGGCGGGGCTGAAATGCGTGCAGGGCAAGGCGCTGGTCAACTCCATCTCGCTCAAGGAAGGCGAGGCAGAGTTCATCGCGCATGCCAAGCTGGTGAAGGCCTATGGCGCTGCCGTGGTGGTGATGGCGTTCGACGAGACCGGGCAGGCCGACACCAAGCAGCGCAAGGTGGAAATCTGCACCCGCGCCTACAAGATCCTGACCGAGGTGGTAGGGCTGCCGCCCGAAGACATCATCTTCGACCCCAATATCTTCGCCATCGCCACCGGCATCGAGGAACACAATAATTACGGCGTCGATTTCATCGAGGCGATCAAGGACATCACCGCCACCCTGCCCCATGTGCATATTTCGGGCGGCGTTTCCAATCTGAGCTTTTCGTTTCGCGGCAACGAGCCGGTACGCGAGGCCATGCATGCGGTGTTTTTGTATTATGCCATCCAGAACGGCATGGACATGGGCATCGTCAATGCGGGGCAATTGGCGGTGTATGAAAGCATCGACAAGGATTTGCGCGACGCCTGCGAGGACGTGATCCTCAACCGCCGGAGCGATGCCACCGACCGGATGCTGGAAATCGCCGAGCGCTATCGCGGTGCGGCGGGCAAGGAAGCCAATGCCAAGGATCTGAGCTGGCGCGAAGGCAGTGTGGAAGAGCGCATCGCCCATGCGCTGGTCAACGGCATTACCGAATATATCGACGCCGACACCGAGGAAGCGCGCCTGAAGCTGCCGCGCCCGCTGCATGTGATCGAAGGGCCGCTGATGGCGGGCATGGGG
>NZ_JAUCDN010000330.1:0-3565 GCF_034675085.1 Devosia sp. | reverse complement strand
CGGAGGTGGCTTCGTCCAGCACCAGGATCGGCGCGTTCTTGAGCAGCACGCGGGCGATGGCGACGCGCTGGCGCTGGCCGCCGGAGAGCTTGACGCCGCGTTCGCCCACATGGGCGTCATAGCCGGTGCGGCCGGTGGGATCGGCCAGCCCGAGAATGACGTCGTGGACTTTTGCCTGCTCGGCGGCCCGGATCATCTCCGCGTCGCTGGCCGATTGCCGGCCATATTTGAGGTTTTCCCGCACCGAGCGATGGAGGAGCGAGGTGTCCTGGCTGACCAGGCCAATGGCGGCCCGCAGGCTTTCCTGGGTGACCTCGCGCACATCCTGGCCGTCGATGCGGATGCCCCCTTCCTGCACGTCGAACATGCGCAGAGCCAGATTGACCAGCGTCGACTTGCCCGAGCCGGAGCGGCCGACAAGGCCGATCTTTTCGCCCGACGCCACGGCGAGGCTGAAATCGTCGATGACCGAGCCCTGCTTGCCGCGCCAGTAGTTGAAGCTGACCTTGTCGTAGACCAGTTCGCCTTGAGTGACGGCGAGCGGCGGAGCGCCCGGCGCATCGAGCATGGTCAGCGGCTGGGCGATGGTATCCATCGAATCGCGGGTATTGCCGATCTGGCGGAAGATGTTGGAGCCGATCTCCAGAATCCAGCCGCTCATATTCATGATCTGCAGGGCGAAGGGAATGGCGGTGGCCACCGCGCCGGCGGTAAGCACGCCTTCGTTCCAGCCGCTCAGCGCCAGCCAGGTGACCGAGACCACCAGCGCGGCATTGAGCAGGAACAGCACCGACCACATGGCGGTGAATACCCGCATCAGCTTGCGGAAGCCGATGGCGTGGTC
The DNA here is from genome assembly GCF_034675085.1 of Devosia sp. Lineage (GTDB taxonomy): Bacteria > Pseudomonadota > Alphaproteobacteria > Rhizobiales > Devosiaceae > Devosia. The sequence continues at coordinate 2,721 of NZ_JAUCDN010000330.1, read as the reverse complement.
GAGCACGGAATCGGCCACGTATTGATCCTCATGGCCGCCGGTGGAGAAGGTCTTGAGCGTCTGGATGTTGGTGTAGCTGTCCACGATGCGCCCGGTCATCACCGACTTGGCTTCGGAAAGCTCCTCCGAATAGCGGGCGATCAGCGGCATGGTGATGGCAAAAAGGATTGCATAAAGCAGCAGCCACACCGCGATGGGCACCAGCAGCACCGGATCGAGCCGGGCCAGGACGACGATGGCCACCACGACGAAGACCAGCGCATACCAGGCCGCGTCTATGGTGAGGTTGACCCCGATCTCGATGGCCTCGCCAGCCTGGATGACCTTGTTGGCGGCGCGGCCGGCGAAATCGTTCTGGAAGAAGGTCCAGCTCTGCCGGATGACGTGCCAATGGCTCTGCCAGCGCACCAGATCGACCAGATTGGGCACGATGGCGTGGTTGCGGACAAGGGTATCGAAGAAGAAGGCCAGCGGCCGCACCAGGGCGACGACGAAGATCATCCAGAGCAGGGTTTGCCCGTGCTGGGTGAAGATTTCGCCCGGAGCGGTGGTGGCGAGCATGCCGACCACGAGGCCGACAAAGACCGGCATGAGCGCGTCGGCCACCGAACCGATGGCGACAAGGCCGATGCGGATGGCGAAGGCGGCGCGGAACTGGCCGATGAAATAGCTGACGAAGGGACGAAGGCCCATGGGCGGCTGGCGGTTTTCGGCCAGGGCGACGGGCGAATAGAGGGTGTCGAAGAAATCGACGACGCGGTTGAACATTTTGAGCTCATGAAGTGAGCCGCGCCTGAGGGAAGCCTGGCTTCCGGGTCAGGTTCGGAGACGATCGACGGGTTTGGGTTGGTCCTGGCAGACGCCGCTATGGCCGGGCAGGGTTCGGGTCAGGTCGATGTCACCCATCTGGGTTCTCCTTGATTGCATTGAGAGATGAAGGGAAAGCGGCCGCTACTGGGCCGCCTCCCCGATCTGGTCGGCGTCGATGAAGCCGCCGGACTGGCGATGCCAAAGCTGGCTGTAGATGCCGCCGGCGTCAACAAGCTGGGCGTGGGTGCCCTCTTCGACGATGCGGCCTTTGTCCAGCACCACCAGCCGGTCCATCATGGCGATGGTGGAGAGGCGATGGGCGATGGCGATGACGGTCTTGCCGTCCATGAGGCGCTGCAACTGGCTCTGGATGGCCGCCTCGACCTCGGAATCGAGGGCGGAGGTGGCTTCGTCCAGCACCAGGATCGGCGCGTTCTTGAGCAGCACGCGGGCAATGGCGATGCGCTGGCGCTGGCCGCCGGAAAGCTTGACCCCGCGCTCGCCCACATGGGCGTCATAGCCCACGCGGCCCTTAAGATCGGTGAGCGTGGCGATGAAATCGGCGGCCTCGGCCTGTTCGGCGGCGGCATGCATCATCGCATCGGTGGCGTCGGGCCGGCCATAAAGGATGTTGTCGCGCACCGAGCGGTGCAGGAGCGAGGTATCCTGCGTCACCACGCCGATATTGGCGCGCAGGCTGTCCTGCGTCACCTCGGCGATGTCGTGGCCATCGATCAGGATGCGCCCGTCCTGCCGGTCGTAAAAGCGCAGCAGCAGGTTGACGATGGTGGACTTGCCGGCGCCCGAGCGGCCGACAAGGCCGATCTTCTCGCCGGGGCTTATATGCAGGTTCAGCCCCTCGATGACGCCCTTGTCCTTGCCATAGTGGAAGGAGATGTTCTCGAAACGGATATCGCCTTCCACCTTGCCGATGGGGGTGGCGGCGGGCTTGTCGGCCACCACGCGCGGCAGCGAGATGGAGGAAATGCCGTCGCGCACCACGCCGATATTCTCGAACAGCGCCGACATTTCCCACATCACCCACTGGCTCATGCCCTGGAAACGCAGCACCAGCGCCGCTGCCACCGCAATGGCGCCCGGCGTCATATTGCCGTTGAGCCATTGCCAGATGCCGACGACGAAGACGGCGAACAGCAGCGTGCAGTTCATGATGGTGATGGTACATTGCAGCACCGTCACCATGCGCATCTGCTTGTGCACGGTGGAGAGGAACCCATCCATGGATTCGCGGGCATAGGCCTCTTCCCGATGCGAATGGGAGAAGAGCTTGACGGTGGCGATATTGGTGTAGCTGTCGACGATGCGTCCGGTCATGATCGAGCGGGCGTCGGCCTGCGCCTCAGAAATCTTGCCCAGGCGCGGGATGAAATAGCGCATGAGCAGGACATAGCCGACCAGCCAGACGACGAAGGGCAGCGCCAGCCAGGGATCGCTGAGAAAGGCCAGCACCACGGCGCCCGAGAAATAGACGACCACATAGACCGTCACGTCGAGCACCTTCATGACCACTTCGCGCACGGCCAGTGCGGTCTGCATCAGCTTGGCGCCGATGCGGCCGGCGAACTCGTCCTGGAAATAGCTCATGGACTGGCGGATGAGATAGCGATGCGCCATCCAGCGGATGCGCTGGGGGAAATTGCCCAGCAGCGTTTGATGGATAATCATCGAATCGGTGATTTGTAGCAGCGGAATGGCCAGCATCAGCAGCGCGGCCATGCCCGCCAGCTTCCAGCCCTCCTCGGCAAGGAAGGTCGCGCGATCGGCCGAGCCCAGCCAGTCGACGATGGACCCCATGAAGCCGAAAAGCGAGATTTCGAGCAAAGCGATGCCGGCGCCCAGCACCGTCATGGCGGCGAGCCAGCGCTTGGCCCCGTCGCTGTAATGCAGGCA
>NZ_JAUCDN010000329.1:0-3571 GCF_034675085.1 Devosia sp. | reverse complement strand
TGCCCCTCGAGTACGTCTATCTCCTCGACGTCGACGGCGTTCTCGACGGTATGGAGATGCGACTGCGCTGCCGTCAGGCGGGCCGACAGTTCCGCGATACGGGCGAGCATGGTCTGTCCGTCCTCAAGTATATCGGCGATCATCGTCGGCGCGCCGGCAAGCTGCCGATACCCGCGATGATTGTATCGCGTCAGGCCGACCGCCAGCGCCAGCGGCAGGCAAGAGCGCCGCAAGTCGCCGCTCTGCAGGTCTTCGAGGCCGCGACGGATCGTGCGGTCCCGGCCCAGGCTGTCGCCGAACCAGCACGCGTAGAGATCAAGGCGGCGAGAGACGTGGTGGCTGCTGTGCTGCTGGGCGTCCGAGGCGGCGCGCAGCGTGGCCGCCGTGGGATTCCGGCGGGCGAGGCGCATGGCCTTCTTCGCCGCCATCGAGAGATCATCCGATAGCAGCTCGGTGTCGATGAATATCTGCAGGTCGAGCAGCATGTCACCCTTGTAGAAGGGTAACCCACTCTGCAGTTCGCCAAAGGAAGGGAATTCACCGCGCCCAGCGAGAATGTCCTCGCGGCGGAGATCGCAGGCGGTAAGAGATAGGGCATCGCTGCGCAGCTGCGCGGCGTCGAGCGTGTCGTTCATGTCGGTCTTTCCGGTGCGCCGACGACAAGCCGTCAGCACAGGGAGGCAAGACTACCGATCCTGGATGGATTGTAAATCGCCGTCGTTAACGCAGGTGAAGAACAAGTTAACCGATCCGGCGTCCGGTGACATGCTGGTAGTAGACAGCGAGCGCGGCAGCGATGGCCTCGTCGTCCAGACCGGCTGCCTTCCATCGCTTGCCGGCGGCATCGAGTTCGGCCTGCAGTTTCAACTCGCCGGCGATGCGCACCTGATCGGATATCCAGTCGGCGACATCATCCGGAACTGGCACCTGGCCAGCGAGCCAGCGCTGGGCGACACGCTGGTCGACGCCACGCGAGCGGGCCAGCCTCGACGACGTAGCGTCCGGGAAGACCTGCTGCGCCAGCGATTTGAAGGTGTCCGAATCCATGGGTGGACATTGCCAGCGAGGGAGGGGCGCGGCAATCAATAGAATTGGCATAAAAAGTATGCCTCGGCATTCACTTCCCGAGAATTCTGGCATAATATCTATGCCGGATGGAGGCCGCTATGGCGCGAACGAGTGAACAGCGAGTGCAGGATATCAAGCTTGTCGGCGAAGTCATCTACGGCAGACGGTTCGGGCTGCCGATGGCAGCGCGGTTGGGCATCGCGCAGTCACAGATAAGCCGGTTCTTCTCCGGGCTGCGCAGCGCTCCCGCCGAACTCGACGACAAGCTGCTCGAGATCCTCGACGAGGAGGTCGGGATCCAAGAATTGAAGCTGGCACAGGTGAAAGCAATCCGGGCGCAAGTCGCCGAGCGCATCTCGAAGGCCAGGGCTCCCAAGGTGCCGCTGGAGGAGCAGTCGATGGAATACCGATTGCTTCAGGACATTCTCGACGAGGACGACACGTGAGGGCCTACTACAATGAGATCGACGAAGAAGAAGGTGAATGGCTCCGCCGTCTCATCGCAGCTGGACTTCTTCCTGCCGGAGACGTGGACACCCGGTCCATCGAAGACGTCTGCTCCGACGAGCTCAAGCCCTATAATCAATGCCACTTCTTCGCCGGCGTCGGCCTCTGGCCCCTCGCTCTCCGGCAAGCCGGATGGCCCGACGACCGGCCCGTCTGGACCGGATCCTGCCCATGCCAGCCTTTCAGCCAGGCAGGCCAAGGCAAGGGGTTTGATGACGAGCGGCACCTCTGGCCGGCATGGCATTGGCTCATCGGCCAGTGCCGTCCTCCAGTCGTCTTTGGAGAACAAGTTGCGGGAAGCGATGCCGCTCGATGGCTCGATCTCGTACAAGCTGATGTGGAAGCCCTGGGATACGCCCTCGGGGCCGTCCCGTATGCAGCTGCTGGCGTCGGTGCGCCACAGAGACGACAGCGCCTATATTGGGTGGCCGACGCCGAGGGTGGGCAACAGTCGGGGACGGGGACGGGTGGAACGGCATCGGCAGGGACGGCTGGAGGACACAGTCCACACAGTCCTGTGGCCGGGTGGTCTGACGCGCGATGGCTTTATTGCCGCGACGGAAGAACGCGACCCCTTGAACCCGGCGTTCACCCGCTGGCTCCAGGGCGTCCCGGCCATCTGGTCGAGCTACGGGCCTATGGCAACGGCCTCTGCGTGCCTGCCGCCCGGGCATTCGTCGAAGCCTATCTCGACCGATAGCTAATGAATGATTCCCGCAGCCGCGAATGTGTGGCCGTCCCAATCCCGTCCCCGTCCCCGCTGTGTGGATTGCGGGAATAGTGTGAGAAAGCTGGATTTGCTTAGGATTTGTGGTGCCGGCAACAGGATTCGAACCCGTGACCCCCTGATTACAAATCAGGTGCTCTACCAACTGAGCTATACCGGCAGCGCCTGCGCCTCTAGCATCGACTGGCCGATTGGGCAACGCCTTGCATGCGCCTTTTGCCCAAACCGGTTCAGCCCATCAGATAGGCGTGTAGCTGCTCGGCCAGCTCACCCGGCTCCAGCGCGCCGCCCCTGAGGGTGATATCGGGGGTTTCGGGGGGCTCGAAGGGGGAATCGATGCCGGTGAAATTGCGGATTTCACCCCGCCGCGCCTTGGCATAGAGCCCCTTGGGATCGCGCGCCTCGCACACCGCCAGGGGCGTGTCGACATGGATTTCGACGAAGTCGATATCGCCCACCACCTCGCGCGCCGCCTGCCGTTCGCTGCGGAAGGGCGAGATGAACGAGACCAGCACGATCAGCCCGGCATCGGCCATCAGCCGCGCCACTTCGGCCACGCGGCGGATATTCTCCACCCGGTCGGTCTCGGTGAAGCCCAGATCCTTGTTGAGCCCGTGCCGCACATTGTCGCCGTCCAGGATATAACAGTGCCGCCCCTCGGCGGTGAGCCGCCTTTCCACCAGATTGGCGATGCTGGACTTGCCCGACCCCGACAGCCCGGTAAACCACAGCACGCGCGGCTCCTGCCCCTTCATCCGCGCGCGCACCTGCCGGGTGACGTCGAATTGCTGGTAGCTCAGATTCTGCGCCCGGCGCAGCCCATATTCGATCATGCCCGCGCCCAGCGTGCGGTTGGACAGCCGGTCGATGAGGATAAAACCGCCCGTGGCCGCGTTTTCCCCATAGGCGTCGAAGGCGATCGGCCGGTCGGTGGACAGGGTCGCCGTACCCACCTCGTTGAGCGCCAATTGCCGCGCCGGGCTCTGCTCGAGCGTGTTCACATTGGTCTTGAATTTCAGCGTGGTGATCGAGGCCGGCACCAGTTGCGGGCCCAGCTTGAGCAGATAGGAGCGCCCCGGCTGCGCCGCTTCCTCCGCCATCCAGATCAGCCGCGCCTGGAACTGGTTGGAAAAATCCGGCCCCTCCCCGGCATGGCTGAGCATGTCGCCGCGCGAGATGTCCACCTGCCGGTCGAGCCCCAGCGTCACCGCCTCGCCGGCGCTCGCCTCCTTCTGCTCGCCATCCATGGTGACGATGCGGCTGATGCGC
>NZ_JAUCDN010000328.1:0-3572 GCF_034675085.1 Devosia sp. | reverse complement strand
TTCGCCTTTGCCCTGCTGGCTCCGGCACTCATCTATATCCTCACCATCGTGGCCTATCCGCTGGTGGATACGGTCATCCTCTCCTTCACCAACGCCTCGCTCAAGGCCACCTATGATTTCATCGGCTGGGCCAATTACCAGCGCATCTTCACCGCCGGCAATTTCACCGATGTCATCATCCGCACCTTCATCTGGACCTTCTTCTCGGTCTCGCTGAAGATGATCATCGGCATGTGTGGCGCCGTGCTGCTCAATGCCGCCATTCCCGGCCAGACGCTGTTCCGCATCCTCACCATGCCGCCCTGGGTCGTGCCCATGGCCATCGGCATCTATATGTGGGCGTGGATGTATAACGGCCAGTTCGGCATGATTTCCGGCCTGTTGCAGAATTTCGGCTTCACCAGCCGGCCCATCGCCTGGCTGGCCTATGGCGAGACCGCCTTCTGGGCCACCATCGTCACCGATGTGTGGATCGGCGTGCCCATGGTCACCATCTATTTCCTGGCCGCCATGCAATCCATTCCCAAGGATCTGCACGAGGCCGCCTGGACCGACGGGGCAGGGCGCTTCTACCGCTTCCGCCGCATCACCGTGCCGCTGATGGTGCCCGCCATCATCACCATGAGCCTGCTCTCGCTCATCGCCACCTTCAATTCCTTCGACATCATCTGGATTTTGACCCAGGGCGGCCCGTCCGGCTCCACCACCACGATGATCATCGACACCTACAAGACCGCCATCGGCAGCCGCAAATATGGCGAAGGCGCTGCCCGCGCCGTGGTCATCTCCATCTTCGTGACCATTTTCTGCATCGTGTACTTCCGCGCCGTGCGCAAGCTTCAGCAGGGAGAAGCCAAATGAGCGATGTCGCGCGCACCGCCGAAACCGCCGCCGCCACGCCCGCCGTCAAGGGCAAGCCGCTCGCTCTTCGCCGACGTTCCAGCCGTCCCATGATCGACCGCTACAAATGGTACGAGATCGCCGGCTTGTATGTGGGCCTGTTCGTTTTCCTGTTCTTCGTGCTCTCGCCCTTCATCGAGGGGTTCCTGGTCTCGCTCAAGCCGCTGGCGCAGCTGTTTTCCACGCCCTACAGCTTCATCCCCAAGGTCTGGTCGTTCGACGCCTATGTGAATATGTGGACCTCGGTGCCGCTGCTGGGCCTCTACATCTTCAACTCCTTCTTCATCTCCACCATCGTCACCATCATCGTCATCGCCGTGGTGGTGCCGGCGGCCTATGCCTTTGCCCGGTTCAACTTCACCGGGGCCGGTCTGCTGCTGGGCGGGTTCCTCGCCGTCAACATGTTCTCGGGCGCGGTGCTGCTCATCCCGCTGTTCCGGCTGATGCGCACCATGGGCCTGCTCAACACCTATTGGGCCATGATCGTGCCCGGCGCGGCCTTCCTCATCCCCTCCTCGGTCTGGCTTTTGCGCACCTATATGCTGCGCATTCCGCGCGAGCTGGACGAGGCCGCCTGGGTCGATGGCGCCAGCCGGCTCTACACGCTGCGCCGGGTGATCCTGCCGCTGGCCATGCCGGGCATCGTCGTGGTCGCCATCATGACCTTCATCGGCGCCTACGCCCAGCAATTCATCTTCGCGCTGACCTTCAACTCGAAATCCGAATTCATGCCGCTGCCGATCGGGCTCTTCGCCTTCTTCGGCAAGCAGGAAGTGGTCTGGAACGAGCTGATGGCGGCCTCTTTCGTCGGAATCCTGCCGGTCATGATCGTTATCGTGTTCCTGCAGCGCTATCTCGTCGCCGGTCTCACCGCCGGAGCCGTGAAGCAGTAGGGAGAAGGCCCTCGGGCCGTAATCAAGGGAGACTACTAATGCAAAAGACCATCGGTATGCTGGCCGTATCCATGATGGCGCTGGCCAGCGCCGCCTCGGGCGTCTACGCCCAGGACGTCAAGGAGATCAGCTTCATCAACTGCGGTGACGAGCTGACCCAGGGCTATGCCGAGAGCTTCGCTGAATGGGAAGCGGCCAATCCCGGCTATAAGGTCGTGCCCGAGCTGGTCGGCTGGGGCCAGTGCCAGGACAAGGTGACCACGCTCGCCGCCGCCGGCACTCCGGTCGCGCTGGCCTATGTCGGCTCGCGCACCCTCAAGCAGTTCGCCCAGAACGACCTCATCGTCCCCGTGCCGATGACCGACGATGAAAAGGCCGCCTATTACAACTACGTGCCCGACACCGTCACCTTCGACGGCACCCAGTGGGGCGTGCCGGTGGCCTTCTCCACCAAGGCCCTGTTCTGGAACAAGGACCTGTTCGCCGCCGCTGGCCTCGATCCCGACACCCCGCCCAAGACCTGGGAAGAAAAGATCGCTTTCGCCAAGCAGATCACCGAGAACACCGATGCCGCCGGCTATGGTGCCGTCGCCAAGACCTTCGACAACACCATGCACCAGTTCCTCCATTGGGTTTACACCAATGACGGCCAGGTGATCGACGCCGATGGCAACATCACGCTGAATTCGCCCCAGGTGCTCGCCGCCCTGACCGCGCTCAAGGACATCATTCCCTATTCGGAAGAAGGTCCGACCGCCTATGAGCAGAACGAAGTGCGCGCCATCTGGCTCGACGGTGGCGTGGCCATGATCGAAGCCTCCCCCGGCGCCGCCATCCGCGCCGAGGAAGCCGGCATGAACTGGGGCGTGGCCAACCTGCCGCTCGGCCCCGACGCCAAGGGTCCCGGCACGCTGCTCATCACCGACGCCCTGGCCATCTTCAAGGGCACCGGCGTCGAGGATCAGGCGATCAGCCTGGCCAAGTTCCTCACCGACGGCCAGCGCCAGTGGGATGCCGAAATGCTGCAGGGCCTGACCCCGCTGCGCCCGCTCGAGCCCAACACCACCGATCTGGTTGCCGAAAAGCCCTATTGGAAGCCCTTCCTTGACGGCATCGAATTCGGTGGTCCCGAGCCGCTGTTCAACGACTATATCGGTCTGCAGAACACCATGATCGAAATGGTCCAGTCGGTCGTCACCGGCCAGGCCGAGCCCCAGGCTGCCCTTGAAAAGGCCGCCGCCGAGCTCGAACAGTACAAGTAAGCTCCTCCCGCGCCGTCGCCCCTTTGCGGGCGGCGGCGCTCCTTTCCCGCATCCGGAGACGCGCATCATGTCGCAACTGAGCCTCAAGCGCCTCGAAAAATCCTTCAACGAAGCCCGCATCATCAAGGGCATCGACCTGGAAGTGGACGAAGGCGAGTTCGTGGTCTTTGTCGGCCCCTCCGGCTGCGGCAAGTCCACGCTTTTGCGCATGATCGCGGGCCTCGAGGATGTCTCGGCCGGCGAGATCGCGATCGGCGGCCGCGTCGTCAACGACCTGCCGCCCGTGCAGCGCGGCATCGCCATGGTCTTCCAGTCCTATGCGCTTTATCCGCATATGACCGTCTATGAAAACATCGCCTTTCCCCTGCGCGTCGAAAAGCTGCCCCAGGCGGAAGTCGACAACAGGGTGCAGGCCGCCGCCAGGGTGCTCCAGCTCGAAAGCCGTTTGCAGCACCGTCCCGGCCAGCTTTCCGGCGGCCAGCGCCAGCGCGTCGCCATCGGCCGCGCCATCGTGCGC
>NZ_JAUCDN010000327.1:0-3587 GCF_034675085.1 Devosia sp. | reverse complement strand
AGGATGCGCTCGGCGGCGCCGTCGAGGTCTTCATACTGGCCGTCGCGCATGGTCCAGAGGAAAACCACGAGGCCGATCAGGCCTAAAACGATAGAGATTGGAATGAGATAGAAGAAATCGCTCATTCGGCCACCTGCTCGATGGGGCGAGGCGCGCGGGGCTCGCCGAAGGGGCGCCAGCCCAGGCGCAACGCATTGAGTACCACCACGACGGAAGAGGCCGACATGGCGATGGCGGCCATGAAGGGATTGACCAGCCCGGCAATGGCGATGGGCAGGGCGATGAGGTTGTAGATCAGCGCCAGGATGAGGTTTTCGCGCACCAGGCCGCGCCCCTCGACCGCCACGGCAATGGCCTGGGGTACGGCACTCAAGTCATTGCGCAGAAAGACGAAATCGGCGGCGTTGCGGCCGATGTCGATGGCGCTGGCCGGGGCCATGGAGACATGGGCGCGGGCCATTGCCGGGGTGTCGTTGAGCCCGTCGCCCACCATCAGCACATGGCGGCCTTCGCCCTGCAACTGCACGATGCGGGCCAGCTTTTCGGCGGGCATGAGGCCGCCTTCCCCGGCAATTCCGAGGCGGTTGGCCAGCGCCGAGACGATGGCCGGCCGGTCGCCGGAAAGCGTTAGCACCTGATGGCCCCGCGCTAACAGACTGTTAACCGCGAGGGTCGCGTTTGGTCGCATCTGATCGTCGAAGGTGAACCCGGCCAGCGCATGGCCGTCGCGGGCGAACAGAGTGCCCGAATCCGGGCCGGCGGTTCCATCCGCCCAATTGGAGCGGCCCAGCCGATAGGCGACGCCATCGAGCCGCGCCTCGATGCCGAAACCGGGGTGCTCGACGATATCCTGCCAGGCGGGACGGCGGGCGCTGGGAAAGGCGCGGGCGATGGCGATGGAATAGGGATGGCTGGAATGGGCGGCCAGGCTGGAGGCCAGCGCGATCTCGTCGGCGTTCCCGAAGCTGGAGCCGGCGGCGGCCAGGCCGGTGGTGAGCGTGCCGGTCTTGTCGAAGACGACGGTATCGACTTCGGCCAGGCGCTCGAGCCCGGAGCCGTCCTTGACCATGATGCCGGCTTCGAACAGACGCCTTGCGGCGACGACCTGCACCATGGGCACGGCGAGGCCCAGGGCACAGGGGCAGGTGATGATGAGCACGGCAATGGCCACGGTGGTGGCATTGTGCAGATCGCCGTTGAACAGCATCCAGCCGGCAAAGGCGAGGATGGCGGCCAGATGCACCACGGGGGAATAGAGGGCGGCGGCACGGTCGGCGATGCGGCGATAGCGGTTGCGGCCGGATTCGGCGTCGTCAAGCAGTTGCACCAGCCGATGCAGGGTGGAGTTCTGCTCGTCGGCGGTCGCGCGGATGGTGAGCGGGCCCGAAAGGTTGAGCGCGCCGGCGGGCACGCTCTGGCCGGGGCCGACCGGATCGGGCCGGCTCTCGCCGGTGAGCAGGCTCCTGTCGAGCGCGCTGTGGCCGGCGGTTACGGTGCCGTCGAGCGGAATACGGTCGCCGATGGCGATGGAAAGGGTCATGCCCGGCTCGATTTCAGCCAGCGGCAGATAGGCCGGGCCGGTTTCGCCATCGAGCACCATGGCCCCGGCAGGGGCGAGACGGGCAAGGCCCTTGACGGCGGTGCGGGCGCGCTCGCGCATGGCCTGGTCGAGCGTGCGCCCGATGAGCAGGAAGAAAAGCAGCGAGGCCACGGCGTCGTAATAGACGCGGTCGCCCGAGACGATGGTGTCGTAAAGGCTGAGCGCGAAGGCCAGCGCCACCCCGATGGTGATCGGCACGTCCATATTGGTGCGGCCGGAGCGGATGGCGTTCCAGGCGGACTGATAGAAGACGCGGCCGGAATAGAGCAGGGCGGGCAGCGTCAGCACGGCGCAGATCCAATGCAGGATATCGCGCGTTGGCCCATCGGCGCCCGACCAGACCGAGCCCGAGAGCATCATGATGTTCATGGAGGAAAAGGCGGCGACGGCCAGCGCCCGCAGCAGGGCGGCGAAATCGCCGCCGCGCCCGGCATCCTCGAGGGTGAAGAGGTTGGGCTCGTAACCCAACTCGACCATGCGGCGCACCATGGGCGGCACGGCGCCGGTATCGCGCCAGCGCACGCGCACGCGCTTGCTGGAAAGATTGACCCGGCTCGATTCAATGCCGGGAATGGCATCGAGCGCGGTTTCGATGGTGCGGATGCAACCGCCGCAATGAATGGCCGGCACGGAAAAATCGGACTGGCGCAGCCCGTCGCCCAGGTCGCGGCTGGCCAGGCGCAGCTCATTGTCGCCGGGGCCGCGATCGGGGCCGCCGGCAAGCGTCTCGGCAAAGGCGGGCGGGGGAACGCAGCAGCTCATGGGGCGCGCTCCGTGCCGGCGTATGCGGTGGGAGGGCCGCAATATCGGGGCTCCCGCACCCCCTCCCAGCCTCCCCCATCAAGGGGGAGGTGCCGCCCGGTGGGTGGGGAGGCAGGATGGGTTGGGCGCGTTGAGCGAGGTTCTTTCGCTCCCCTCCTCTCAGAGGGGAGGGGGGCAATGGGGCGGCTGGCATTGTTGATGCTCCACACATCACCTTCCCCGGGCCCGCTCCAGAAGGAAGCGGGTGTGACGGGCGGCATGTAGGGAGCCAGGACGTGCATTAGCCGACCTTTTCGTCTCCGCGCACGGCGGCATAGGCGTGCCAGGTGGCGTGGCCGAGCAGGGGGAAGATGATGATGAGCCCGACAAGCGCGGTGGCGAGGCTCACCAGCACCAGGCCGACCACGATGGCAGCCCAGAAGATGGCGGCGGGCTTGTTGGCCCAGACCAGCGCCAGCGACAGGCCCATGGCGGTGAAGGCGTCGGTGCCGCGGTCGAGCACCATGGGGATGGAGAAGGCGCCGATGGCGAAGGAGAAGGCGGCGAAGAGCCCGCCCACGGCGGTGCCGACCACCAGCATGCCGATGCCGGGCCCGGTGGTGAACAGCATTTCGGTGACGTGATCGAAGCCGGGGAAGGGCCGCCAGCCGAAGAACAGCGCATAGAGCAGCACCGCAGCGCGCATCCACACCAGCATCAACGTCATCAGGATGGCGCCGACGAAGAACAGATGCTTGGCCCCGCCGCGCCGGGGCAGCAGCATGGCGCCGAGCGAGACTTTTTCGCCATTGGCCAGCCGCCGGCTCTTTTCGTAAAGGCCGGTGGCCAGGAGTGGACCGACCACGAGGAAGCCGGCAAGCGCGGGGAACAGAACCTGCGCCCAGTCGAAGGCGAACATGGCGTAGATGATCGCATAGGAAACGAGCGTGACGCCCAGCCCGTAGGCCAGGCTCGGCCCCGGCCGGGTCCACAGGTCGCGCCAGCCGGCGGCCAGCCAGCCCAGCGGGGCGGTGAGGGGCAGGTTGCGATTGCGGTTGACCTTGCGGGGCAGGGCCGGCTCATAGGGGGGAAGGATATCGACAGATTGGGTCATGGCTCTTCCGGTGTCGGGTCAGCAGCTCGATTTGGCGGCGCGGAAATGCTCGCTGCCATCGGGCGACTTGAGATGGGAAATGCAGTCGGGCTGCGAGGTGAAGGCGACATAGACGAGATGGGCATTGGCCAG
>NZ_JAUCDN010000326.1:0-3591 GCF_034675085.1 Devosia sp. | reverse complement strand
TGGCCCCGCTCCTGCGCAATCTCATCACCCCCACCCGCACCCGCGCCCGCATTTACGACAAGGGCGGCCTGCTCATCCTGGACAGCGAGAACATCTATGCGCGGGCCAGTCCGCGCAGCCGCAGCGACACGCCGGCGGGGAGCGGCTTCTTCCTGCTCGACTGGTGGAACACCGTCATCGCCTGGGTGCCGGGCGACAATTATCCCAAATATCAGGATTACGGCCCCGACGAAGGCGGGCGCTATCCCGAAGTGGCCTCGGCGCTCAGCGGCGCGCCAGCCGATTTCGTGCGCGTCGACGCACAGGGCCGGCTCGTCGTCTCGGTGGCGGTGCCGGTGCAGCGGGTGCGGGCGGTGGTGGGGGCGATCCTGCTCTCCACCGCGCCGGGCGATATCGACGCCGTGGTGGCCCAGGAGCGCTGGAGCATATTGCGCATCGCCATGATCGCGGCCGGGGTGCAGATCGCGCTTTCCCTGCTTCTGGCCGGTACCATAGCCGGGCCGATGCGGCGGCTGTCGGCGGCGGCCGAGCGGGTGCAGACCGCCGGCAATGCCCGCGCCGAAATCCCCGATTTTTCCGATCGGCAGGACGAGATCGGCCATCTGGGCGGGGCGCTGCGGCGCATGACCGACGCGCTTTACAACCGCATCGAGGCCATCGAGCGCTTCGCCGCCGACGTGGCCCACGAACTCAAGAACCCGCTGACCTCGCTGCGCAGCGCCGTGGAGACCCTGCCTTTGGCCAAGCGCAAGGAGGACCAGGAGCGCCTGACCGCCATCATCCAGCACGACGTCAAGCGCCTGGACCGGCTGATCACCGACATTTCCAGCGCCAGCCGGCTCGATGCCGAACTGGCCCGCGAGGGCTCGGACCGGGTCGATGTGGAAAAGCTGGCCGAAACCATGGTTTCCATCCAGAAGGACGTGGCCACCGGGCGCGGCGTGCGGGTGGAGCTGGCCAAGCGCGGCGGCCGAGGGCCCGGCATCGTCAATGGCCATGAAAGCCGGCTGGCGCAGGTCTTTGCCAATCTCATCGACAACGCCGTCTCCTTCTCGCCCGAGGGCGGGCTGGTCTCGGTGGTCCTTTCTACCGACGCCGAAAACGTGACGGTGAGCGTCAGCGACGAAGGCCCCGGCATTACCGGCGACGCCAGCCGCATCTTCCAGCGCTTCTACACCGACCGCCCCGACGCCGAGAGCTTCGGCGACCATTCGGGGCTGGGCCTGTCCATTTCCAAGCAGATCGTGGACGCCCACAAGGGCACGATCAAGGCGCAGAACCGCCAGGATCGCTCGGGCGCCGTGTTCACGGTTGTCTTGCCCCGCGCCCGGAAATAAACTGGCGCCATGAAGACACCCATCAACCTGCACGGCACCGGACTGCTCCTGGGCTCGACCGGCATATTGCTGCGCGGTCCCTCGGGCGCCGGAAAATCCGTTCTCGCCCTGTCCCTGCTCGATCGCTGGGAGGGCAGGGGCCTGTCGGCTTTCCTGGTCGCCGACGACCGCATCGATCTCGTCGAGCAGGGCGGGCACCTCGTCATGCAGGCGCCCGAGCGCCTCGAAGGGCTGATCGAATTGCGCGGCCGCGGCATCGTGCGCCGACCCCATCGCGCGCTCGCCCCGCTGCATCTGGTGGTCGACCTCGTGCCCGATCTCATCCGCATGGTGGAGGAAGACCAGCTCGAAACCGAACTGGCCGGGATCGGGCTGGCGCGGGCGCCCGTGCCCATGGCGGGCGTGGTGAGCCTGGGCCACCAGACGCTGCTGGTGGCAGAAGCCATCGCCGCCCTCGAAACCGGCCGGGCGATGTGATAAGAATCGGCTCGAACCCCTGCCCCCTGCGGCAGGAATGGCTGGAATGTCGGCGGTTGCGTTTCCCCGCACCCGCCCGGCAGGCTGGGGACTTTGCATGATCGGTCTTGTTCTGGTGACGCATGGCGCGCTCGCCAATGAGTTCAAATCGGCTCTCGAGCATGTGGTGGGGCCGCAGGATTATTGCGAAACCATCGCCATCGGCCCCGACGACAATATGGAAGAGCGGCGCAACGACATCCTGGCGGCGGTGGATCGCGCCGACCAGGGGAGCGGCGTCATCGTCTTGACCGACATGTTCGGCGGCACGCCCTCGAACCTGGCCATTTCGGTGATGCAGAACCGCGATGTCGAGGTGATCGCCGGGGTGAACCTGCCCATGCTGGTCAAGCTCGGGCGGGTGCGCGCCGATCTCGACATCAAGGATGCGGTGGCCCAGGCCCAGGAGGCGGGGCGCAAATACATCACCGTCGCCAATTCCATCCTGGGAGCGGGCTGAGCATGGCCCGCCCCGTGACGCGGAAGCGCCGCTGATGGATGGAGACCGCGCCGTCGCCCAGCAATTGACCATCGTCAACCGCAAGGGCCTGCATGCGCGCGCCTCGGCGCGTTTCGTGCGCACCGCCGAATGCTTCGACGCCCATGTGCAGGTGATCAAGGACGGCACCGCCGTCAATGGCGATTCCATCATGGGCCTGATGATGCTGGGCGCCGGTCCCGGCAGCACCATATTGGTGCAGGCCAGCGGCAAGCAGGCCCGCGAGGCGCTGGAGGCCATTGTCGAACTGGTCAATAACGGCTTCGACGAGGACAGCGATGGGCTGACGGGGTAGGCGGGCGTCTCAGCCTGCGCTCTCGTCGCCGGTGCGCCCGCCGGGCCCCATCCCCATTCCACCGCCGCCCATTCCCCCCATGCCACCGCCCCCGCCGCCACCCGAACCGCCGCCGGCGGCGCCGGATTTGCCGCGATTGCCGGCGGCGGAGGGGCGGGAGGGGCCTTGCAGGGGAATGGTGACGGAAGAGGAAATGGGGGCAAGGTCGAGCGCTTCGCGGATGAAGTCGCGCAACGACACCACCAGCTCGCCGGTGCGGATGGACTTGCCGGCCACCATATCGCCGGCGGCGATGCTGGCCAGCCGCACCTGCTCCTCGGTGCCCAAAAGGATGATGTCGGAGAGCGCCGCCTCCACCGCGTCGCGGATCTGGCGCGCCCGCTCGGCGGCAGGGCCGTCCTGGTCCGGAGGCGGGGTCAGGTCGATGCGCACGTCTTCTTCAGGACCGGCCTCGCCGGCCTTGTGGTGCCGGTCGCGCTTATGGGCGGGGCTGACCTCCAGCCGGCCGGTGAACGAGCCGCCCAGCGTCTTGTAGGCCGCGATAAGGGTCTTGAGCCGCTCGTTGATCTGCCGGTTGAGCCGCTGCTGGCGCTGCTGGATGGTCATCATCATGATGAGCCTTATGCCCATGCCCAAAAGCGTGAACAGCACCAGCCCCAGAACGGTGGTGAGGACGCCTTCCCAGGAACTGAAGTCGAAAGACCGCATGATCGGCTCCGTGTGATGAAGGCTTGATTATGCGGGGGAGGGGCGGGTTTGGGAATCCGGCGTTTGGAAAATAACAATCAGATATAAGCATTCCTTTATGTCCGGGATTGATCGGTTTTCCGCCCTTGCGTATAGCTGGGGCAATTGTTTTTCCCTGCGGAGCCCGCCATGAGCACCAAATCGACCGATTATGCGGTCAAGGATATTTCCCTCGCCGGTTTCGGCCGCAAGGAAAT
>NZ_JAUCDN010000325.1:0-3598 GCF_034675085.1 Devosia sp. | reverse complement strand
TAGAGCGCCAGCGACTGCAATTCCAGCCCGACATAAAGGCTCATCAGGTCATTGGCCGAGACCATGGCCATCATGCCCAGCGTCGCCAGCAGCACCAGGATGGCGAATTCGAACTTGTGCGTACCGGTCTCTTCTGCGCGCGGCAACGCCATCAGCAGCGTGAAGGCGGAACCGCCCAGCACCAGCACCTTCATGAAACGCGCAAAGCTGTCGGCGATGAAGACGCCGTTGAAAAGAATACCTTCGGCCGGCGCCAGCATCAGCAGCGCCGCCACGACAAACAGCAACAGGATGGCGCCGTAGGACACAAGGATGGAGCGTTCCTTGTTGATCACCACACCCACCAGCAGCAGCACGAGCGTGCCCACGGCCAGCAGCATTTCCGGGTAAGCCGGCATCAGGCCCGCGAAATCAATGACGTCTGAGTTCACGACTCTCTCCTAATGGCCTGCGGGGGCGGCGGCCGGCTCGGCATGGGCGAGCGTCGCCTGCGCCTCGGCGAGCGATACGGCGGGGTCGAGCCCGACCGCATTGGCATAGTGGGTAACGAGGTTGTTCACCGCTCCGGCGGTCGTATCCAGGATGGGGGCCGGATAGAAGCCAAAGAAAATGGTGAGGACGATCAGCGGGTAAAGGATGAACTTCTCCCGCAGGCTGAGATCGAGGATGCCCTTGAGGCTGTCCTTGGTCAGCGCCCCGAAGATGATGCGGCGATAGAGCCAGAGCGCATAGCCGGCCGACAGGATCACCCCGAAGGCGGCGCAGAACGCCACCCAGGTATTGACCTGGAACACGCCGATCATGGTCAGGAACTCGCCGACGAAACCGGAGGTGCCCGGCAGGCCGACATTGGCCATGGTGAAGACCATGAAGGCGAAGGCATAGCGCGGCATGCGCTCGACCAGACCGCCATAGGCCGCGATGTCGCGGGTATGCATGCGGTCATAGATGACGCCGACGCACAGGAACAGCGCGCCCGACACGATGCCGTGCGAGATCATCTGGAACATGGCGCCCTGAATGCCCAGCGCATTGCCGGCGAAGATGCCCATGGTGACGAAACCCATATGGGCCACCGACGAATAGGCGATCAGCTTCTTCATGTCGGTCTGCACCAGCGCAATCAGCGAGGTCAGGATGATGGCGGCGACCGAGAGCACGAAGATGATGTTGGCGAACTGCGCCGAGGCATCGGGGAACATGGGCAGCGAGAAGCGCAGGAAACCGTAGCCGCCCAGCTTGAGCAGGATGGCGGCCAGGATCACCGAGCCGGCGGTCGGCGCCTGCACGTGTGCCTCGGGCAGCCAGCGATGCAGCGGCCACATCGGCATCTTGACGGCGAGCGAGGCGAAGAACGCCCACCACAGCCAGGGCTGCCAGCTCTTGGGGAAGTCATGCGTCAGCAGCTTGGTGATGTCCGTGGTGCCACCGCTCCAATACATGGCCATGATGGCCAGCAGCATCAGCACCGAGCCGGTGAAGGTATAAAAGAAGAACTTGTAGCTGGCCTGGATGCGCGCCGCCCCGCCCCAGACGCCGATGATCAGGAACATCGGCACCAGCGTGCCTTCGAAGAAGACATAGAACATGGCCAGATCGAGCGTGGTGAACACCCCGATCATCAGCGTTTCCAGGATCAGGAATACGACCATGTATTCCTTAACCCGGTTGTTCACCTCCCAGCTTGCCAGGATGGAGAAGGGCATCAGCAGCGCGGTCAGCACCACGAACAGCACCGAAATGCCGTCCACGCCCATGCGATAGCCGATAGTGTCGCCGATCCAGGCGTAATCGACCGTGAACTGGAAGCCCGGATCGTTGATGTCGAAGCTCTGCCAGAGCGCCAACGACAGCACGAAGACGATCAGCGTGGTGACCAGCGAGGTCCAGCGGATGGCGCCCAGTGCCGTGCGCGGGAGCAGCAGCAAGATGGCAGCGCCTACGAGCGGCAGCCAGGTCAGGACCGTGAGAATGGAATTATTGAAGGTCATCAGAACAGTCCCCCGGCCGCGATGGCCCAGGTCAGCAGCGCCGCGATGCCGATCAGCATGGCGAAGGCATAGTGATAGAGATAGCCGGTCTGGAGCCTGACCATCCATGCGGTGACATTCTGCACGCGCCGCCCGAGGCCACCGACCAGCTTGTCATCCACCAGCCAGTCATCGAACCCCTTCCACAGCATGTTGCCGACCCAGAGCGCGGGCTTGACGAAGATGGTGTCGTAGAGCTCGTCGAAATACCACTTGTTGAGCAGGAATTTGTAGAGCCCCGGATTGCTCGCAGCCAGGCGGGCGGGCGTGTCGGGCCGGCGGATATACATGTACCAGGCGCCGACAAAGCCCAGGATCATGGCCACGGTGGCGCTCCACTTCACCCAGAGCGGCACGTGGTGCGCCTCCTCGATGATGGCGTGGTCGACCACGATGGAGCCGGCGAAGAAATGCTCCACATGCTCCACATCGTGGAAGAACATGCCATAGAACACCGCGCCGGCCAGAACGGCCCCGGCAGCCAGCACGAAAAGCGGCACCAGCATCACCTGTGGCGGCTCATGGGCATGGTCATAGGCCGAGCCATGAGCGTCATGCCCGTGATCGTCATGGGCGTCGTGCCCATGCGCAGCCGGGCGCGGCGCGCCGTGGAAGGTGAGGTGGATCAGGCGCCACGAATAGAAGCTGGTGAACAATGCAGCGACCACCAGCATCCAGAAGGCGAAGGAGCCTGCATTGCCGCCAACCGCATAGGCAGCCTCGATGATCGAATCCTTGGAAAAGAAGCCGGCAAAGCCCAGCCATTCCGTTCCGGGAATGCCGACACCGGTCAGGGCCAGCGTGCCGATCAGCATCATGGCGTAGGTAACGGGAATCTTGTGGCGCAACCCGCCCATGTTCCGCATGTCCTGCTCATGGTGCATGGCGTGGATCACCGCGCCGGCACCCAGGAACAGCAGGGCCTTGAAGAAGGCATGGGTGAAGAGGTGGAAGACGCCGGCCGAATACGCCCCTGCCCCCAGCGCCACGAACATGTAGCCGAGCTGCGAGCAGGTGGAATAGGCGATGACGCGCTTGATGTCGTTCTGCACCAGGCCCACGGTCGCCGCGAAGAAGGCGGTGATGGCGCCGATGACCATGATCACGGTCATGGCCACGGGCGAGCTTTCGAACAGGGGCGAGAGTCGCGCCACCATGAACACGCCGGCCGTCACCATGGTGGCGGCATGGATGAGCGCCGACACCGGGGTCGGGCCTTCCATGGCGTCCGGCAGCCAGGTGTGCAGCAGGAACTGTGCCGACTTGCCCATGGCGCCCATGAACAGCAGCAAGCACACCACGGTCATCGCATCCAGATCCCAGGAGAGGAAATGGAGAATGGGCAGGCCGGTATTGGTGAAATCGGCGACAGCGGCGAAGGCATTGTCGAAGTCGATATGGCCGAGAACCAGGAAGGACCCGAAAATCCCCAGAAGGAACCCGAAATCGCCCACGCGGTTGACGACGAATGCCTTGATGGCCGCCGCCGACGCGGAAGGGCGCGTATACCAGAAGCCGATCAGCAGATAGGAGGCGAGGCCCACGCCTTCCCAGCCGAAGAACATCTG
>NZ_JAUCDN010000324.1:0-3603 GCF_034675085.1 Devosia sp. | reverse complement strand
TGGGCGAATGCGGAGCCGGCCATCAGCATGGCGGCAGCGGCCAGGGTCGCGGAAAGACGGAATGACATAAATCCTCCTTGTGGGAATGCCCACCTGCTTTATGCCGATAGCTAAGGACAGGCGACGCAAAGGCTCAACGCGCAATCTGCGGCAAACATCTTTGCCTATTCTGCAAAGATGAGGCTATTTTTGGACCGCAGCTTCCATAAGCGGGGGGATTGTGGTGGTGCAGGTGTGGATGGCGATGGCGCTGCTGAGCTGAAGCACGTCGGCGATCTCGGCGGGGGTCGCCCCGTGGCGCAGCGCCAGATCGATGTGGCGACGCAGGCCCTGCGGCTCGGGGCCAGCGGGGCTGGCACAGACGGCGATGCGCACGAATTCCTTGACCTTGCGCGGCAGCGGTCCCTCCGCATAGGGGATTTCGGCATAACGCAGATAGGCGTCGACGAAATGGGGCGCATAGCGGAAGAGCCCGTCCGCCCCCTCGGGCCAATAGCCGGTCAACTCGATGAAGCTGTTCTTGCGCGCCGCCTCTTCCGGCGTGAGGGCGGTGTCGGGCTCCTGCCCCGCCGCGCGCATGGCCGCCAGCAGGGCCGGCATGCCCGCTTCCAGCGTCATGTGGGACGACAGCGTGGTGAGTTGGATGACCTCAAGCACCTCGGCCTTGGTGCCGCCCTTGTCGAGCGCCATCTGGATATGGCGGGCGGCGCCGCTGGCATAAAGATGGCTCACCGCGCCATCGACGGCGATATAGATGAATTCGCAGATTTTCGGCTCAAGATTACCCGCCTCGGCAGGCGCGTTCTGGAAGCGCAGATAGGCTTGCAGATAGTCGGGCGACAGATCGAGCAGGCCTTCGTGGAAAGGGTGCCAATAGCCCCGCAGGCGCTGCACCTCACTTTTGAGCTGGTCGCGCGTCGGCTTGTCCATGATCGTCCTTTCAATAGTTACGGCCTGCGCCGCTGCCTCAGCCTCCGAGATAGCGCTTGGAGAGTTCGTCGCGGTCGAGCAGGCTTTCGGCCGGGCCATGCTGGGTGATGCGGCCGCTTTCGAGCACATAGCCATAGGAAGCGTGGCGCAAGGCGAGCGAGACGTTCTGCTCCACCACCAGGATGGAAAGCTGCTGCTCGCGATTGATCTGCCCCAATATCTGGAAGATCTCGCTGGCGACCTTGGGCGCCAGCCCCATGGACGCCTCGTCGACCATCAACAGGCTGGGGCGGGCATAAAGCGCACGGCCGATGGCCAACATCTGCTGTTCACCCCCCGACAGGAAGCCGGCAAAGCTGGACTTGCGGGCGGCGAGCTGAGGGAAGTAGTGATAGATTTCTTCGTGATTACGCCTGGATCCGGGCTTGTTGGCGTCGCGCGCGAAGGCGGCGGCATCGAGATTTTCTTCCACCGTCAGGTTGGAAAAGACGTAGCGTCCCTCGCGCACATGCAGGATGCCGTTGCGGGCCCGCCGGAAGGAGGGAACGCCGGTGATATCCTTGCCGCGATAGCGAATGGCGCCGGGCGTTGCGCGGCCGTTCTCGAATTGCAGAAGGCCGGAAATGGCCTTGAGCATGGTGGATTTGCCCGCGCCATTGGCGCCCAGAAGCGCCACGATGCCGCCCTCGGGAACGCTCATCGAGACATCCTCGAGCCCGACGATCGCCGCGCCATAGGTCACGCTCAAATTGCTGACTTCAAGAGCCGCCGTCATCGCTTATTCCGTTCCTTGCTGGAAAGACGGCTGGCCCCGCAGGGCCAGCCGATAGGATTGCCGGCCGGCTCAGTCGACCTTGGCCCAGCCGGTTTCTTCCTTCACCACCAGCTTGCCGTCCTCGATATTGTAGCGATAGAGCACACCATAGGGCACGCGCTGGTTCTCGAAATGGATCGGGGTGCCATAGATGCCGCCGGTATCGAGGTCCTGGATGGCATTGATCTCGGCGATCAGGTGGTCGCCATCGAGCGGCAGGTCCTTTTCGATGGCATTGCCGATGGCTTCGCGCAGCACCATGGCCGCGGCCCAGCTCTGCATGTAGCCGACATTGGCATAGCCGGTATAAGGCTTGCCGTTCCAGGTCTTGAGGTAGTCGGCGATGGTGTTCATCATCGGGGTATCGGTGTCTTCGACCAGAAGATTGACCGAAATGGCGCCGATATAGTTGTTGGCGGCGTCGCCCACCGTGGCCACCACTTCGGGGTGCGAGCCGAACAGGGTGCCCATGAATTGGGTCTCAATGCCATAATCGCGCGAGAGACGGATGATTTCCGGCCAGACGTTTTCGGCATAACCGTGGAACAGGGTATAGTCGGGCTTGACGTTGCGCAGCTTGACGGCAGCGCCGGTGACGTCGACTTCCACCAGCTTGGTCTCGTATTCGAGCGCCACTTCGATGCCCAGCCCGGCGGCCTTGGCGCGCATATATTCAAGCGGGTCGCGGCCAAACTCGGTGCCGCTATAGATGAAGGCGATGCGGGCCGGAGCGTCACCCTTATGGGTGGCCTTGATGTAGTTGAGCAGCTGCCCCACCTGATCGGAATAATTGGTGCCGGCCAGGAAGTGGTATTTGAAGTTCTCGGTGTTGACCAATTCGGACACGCCCGAGGTGCCGGACATCAGAACCTTGTAGGTCTCGTTGTTCTCGGGCGAGATGGCGCGGATGAACGAGGTGCCGTTGCCGCCCGTAAAGACGACATCGCCATCGGCAACCGCCTTCTTGAAGCCGGCGACGCCCAGCTCGACCTTGTATTCGTCATCGTAGAAGGACACTTCCACCGGACGTCCGCCGATGCCGCCTTCCTTGTTGATCCAGTCGATGGCGTGCTGCCAGCCCACCTGCTGGGCCTGGCCGGTGATGGCGATGGGGCCGCTCAGCCCCAGCGGAATCCAGAACTTGAGCGGTTCGCCGGCGGCCATGGCGGGAACGAGGCCCGAGGCCAGGGCGAATGCCGATACCGAGAGGCCGAGCAGAACGCGGCGCGAGAGAGACATCATTTCATTTTCCTCCAGAAACGATCCTTGACAGATTTCAGTGTTCGACCCGGGCTTCCACGGCCTCGGTTTTGCCCGTCAGACGCTGCACGAAGCCAACCAGGCCGCGTGGCTCGAAGACGAGGAAAAGCACGATCATCAAACCGAACAGCACTTCGCGCAGGGGAGAACTGAAGCGGGCCATGTCGGCACCCTCCCCGGCGGCGTGTTCGATGACGACATTGAGCAGTTCGGGCGCCAGCGTCATGAAAAGAGCGCCGAGGACGGAGCCGACGATGGAGGCGCGCCCGCCCACGATGACCGCGGCCAGGAAGAAGACCGAGACCAAAAGGGTGAACTGCTCGGGATTGACCAGGCGCAGGAAGGCGGCGAGCAGCGCGCCGGCGGCCCCGGCATAGGCGGCGCCCAGCCCGAAGGCGAGCAGCTTGGTATAGACCACGTTGATGCCCAGCACCTGGGCGGCATAGTCGCGCTCGCGCACGGCGATGATGGTGCGCCCCAGGCGCGTCCGAAACAGATTGCGCGCGCCCAAGCAGGCGAGGCAGGTGACGACGGCGACGAAATAATAGAGCCCCAGATCGCCCAGGCCGAAAATATCGACCGCCGGCAGGCTGAGGCCG
>NZ_JAUCDN010000323.1:0-3606 GCF_034675085.1 Devosia sp. | reverse complement strand
TTGGGCGCGCCGACGCTGTCGAGCCATTCGGGATCGACATAGACATGGCAGGTGGCGCAGGCGCAGGCGCCGCCGCATTCGGCCTTGATGTTGAGGCCCCAGTCGCGGATGACCTCCATGACCCGCCAGCCGTCCAGCCCTTCCAGCTCATGCACGTCGCCGGCCTGGTCGGTCACGGTAATCTTCATCTGTCGCGCTCCTCAACAAGCGGGGCGTGATTAGCCTTATGCGGCGCAAGGGGCAAGGGCGCCCGGTTTCAGGCGACGCCCAGCTTCTTTTGCAGCTTGGTGGAGCTGGTGGTGTATTGGAACACCACCCGCTCGCCCGGCGAGACGATGGCCTTGGCCGCCTGCGCCATCAGCGCCGCCTCGTGGAAACCGCTCAGGATCAGCTTGAGCTTGCCCGGATACCAGTTGATGTCGCCAATGGCGAAGATGCCCGGCACCGAGGTCTCGAATTTTTCCGTATCGACCACGATTGTGTTGTCATTGAGCTCCAGCCCCCAATCGGCCACCGGACCCAGCTTCATGGTCAGCCCGAAAAACGGCAGCAGGCGCGTGGCGGGAATGGCCAGGTCCCCGGCATCGGTGGCCAGATGCACATGGTCGAGCTGGCCGTCCGTGCCTTCGAGCCGGGCGATCTGGCCGAGCTGGAAATTGACCTTCCCCTCGGCCACCAGCTCCTTCATCTTGTTCACCGAGGCCGGCGCCGCCTTGAAGGCGTCGCGCCGATGCACCAGCGTCAGCGTGCGCGCGATGGGCTCCAGGCTCAGCGTCCAGTCCAGCGCCGAGTCGCCCCCGCCCACGATCACCACGTCCTGGTCGCGGAAATCCTCCATCTTCCGCACGGCGTAAAACACCGACTTGTTCTCATAGGCCTCGATGCCGTCCACCGGCGGGCGCTTGGGCTGGAACGAGCCGCCCCCGGCGGCGATCACCACCACCTTGGTCAGGAACACTTCATCGGCATCGGTGGCCAGCCTGAAGCGGCCATCCGCCTGCTTTTCGATGGAATTGACCATGCGCGAGAAATGAAATTCCGGCGCGAAGGGGGCGATCTGCGTCATCAGATTGTCGGTGAGCTGCTGGCCGGTCACGACCGGAAAGCCCGGAATGTCATAGATGGGCTTTTCGGGATAAAGCTCGGCGCATTGCCCGCCGGGACGGTCCAGAATGTCGATGAAATGACATTTGATGTCGAGCAGCCCGAGTTCAAAGGCCGCGAACAGCCCGCAGGGGCCGGCGCCAATGACAACGACATCGGTGGTGATCTCAGTGCTCATATTTTCTTCAGGTCCAAACAGAAGCCGGGGCATCTTGCCCCGTCTCATAACGATGCGAGCCGCCGCTGTCACCACGGCTCCGGTCCATCTCAAAGCTGACGATTGTGCTCCACTTACATCAGGAGGCGCGGCGAAGAAAGGGGCGCGTGCCCACGGGAATCTCCGTGGCCCCTACCGGCTGGTAGAACAGCGCCACTTCCGGCAGGCGGTTTTCGATCAGCGCCTGCCGCGTCGGCTCATGCGTCACCACGAAAGCTGAAAAGCCGCAGCGCCGCATCAGCGGAATCTGGTCCTGCAACACATCGCCCACCGCGCGCACTTCCCCGCCATAGCCATAGCGCTCGCGCAGCAGGCGCGCGCTCGAATAGCCGCGCCCGTCGCCAAAGGCGGGGAAGGAAATGGCCACCGAGGCGAACCGCCCCAGATCCTCGGCCACGTCCTCTACCCTTTCCCCCGGCGCGATCAGGAGCCCCAGCGGGTGCGGACTGGAAAGAAAGGCCTCGCGCTGCGCGAGGAACGCCGCCAGCGGCACATGCACATAGCGCGCTTCTGTCGCGGCGAGACCTTCATCCCAGGGCTTGAACGGATCGGCAATGAAGGCGCCGTCCTTCCACAGATTATGGCGGCTGGCCTGCATGGGCGAGGCGATGGCGCCGTTGAAATCGTAATGGATGCCGCATTCCTTCTTGTTGAGCCCACGCCAGCGGCCGGCGCGCGGGTCCTCGCCCTCGGCCACCACCGAGGTGCAGGGGGCGCAGCCGATGGATTTGTAGCCCTTTGCGTAGAGCGGATGTTCGGGCAGATCATGCGCCTTGCGATAGGCGATCACGTCGGCATCGGTGAAATAGGCCAGCGGATTGACCTTGATGCGCTCGTCGCTGGTCAACTCGAAATGCGGCAGCACGCCGCGCTCCTGCGTCTGGTAGCGCTTGCGTCCCGTCACCCAGCCGCCATAGCGCAGCGTCACCGGCTCAAGCGGTTCGGTCTTGCGGATATGGCAGCACGAATCCGGGTCCGTCTCCCACAGCGTCCCCTGCGGATCGAACCGGGCGATATCGGCCGGGTCGGGATGGATGGCCTCCACATGGGTCAGCCCGAACCGGCTCTTGAGCGTTTCCACATAGGCCAGGGTTTCGGGAAAATGCTTGCCCGTTTCCAGGAAGAACACCGGCATGGCCGGGTCCACCTGCGACACCATGTGCAGCAGCACCGCCGAATCCGCCCCGAAGGACGAAACGATGGCCAGGTCTCCATGCAGCACGTCCTCGACCGCATAGCGCAGCACGCCCACCGCGTCCATTTCGTCGAACATGCCATTAAGCGCCACGATGCCCAGCGCGCGCAGCCTGTCATGGGAGGCGGGATGGGTCGGGTCAGGCATGGTCATGAGCAACCTCGGCATATCCGGGCGCACCAGCGCCACTTCTCCCCCAAAGGCAGAGGAGGAGAGCGTCATGCGTTCCCATAAAGCGCCTCCTTGAACGGGGCCTCGCCCAGCCGGCGATAGGCCTCGATGAAACTCTCGCCGGCGCTCTGCCGGCGGGCGATATAGGTGTCGACCAGCGTTTCGATGGCCTGCGGAACGTCCTCGGCGGCAAAGCCCGGCCCTATGATCTTGCCCACCGCCGCGTCCTCGGTGGCGTCGCCCCCCAGCGTGATCTGGTAGAGCTCGCCCCCCTTCTTCTCGACGCCCAGAATGCCGATATGGCCCACATGGTGGTGGCCACAGGCATTGATGCAGCCCGAAATCTTGATCTTGAGCGGCCCGATTTCGGCCTGCCGCGCCGGAGCGGCAAAGCGCGTCGAGATCGCCTGCGCCAGCGGGATGGAACGGGCATTGGCCAGCGCGCAGAAATCCAGCCCCGGGCAGCATATAGTGTCGGCGATGGTGCCCGCATTGCCCTCGGCCAGCCCCGCCGCCACCAGCCCGTCATAGACGGCGCGCAGATCCGCGATGGCGACATGGGGCAGCACCAGGTTCTGCTCGTGGCTCACCCGCAATTCGTCGAAGCTGTAGCGCTCGGCCAGGTCCGCCACCGCGTCCATCTGCGCGTCGGTGGCGTCGCCCGGCGCCCCGCCCACCGGCTTCAATGAGATAGTGACCGACACATAGCCCGGCTGGCGGTGGGAATAGAGGTTGTTGTCCAGCCAGCGTCCATAGGCGGGGTCGAGAATGGATTGGTAGGCCACGTCGATCCGCGTCGCCCCCTGCTCGGAAAAGTCGGGCGGGGCGAAATAGGCGGAGATGCGCGCGACCTCTTCCTCGGGCAGGGTCAGAACACCGCCGCGCAATTGCGCAAATTCGGCTTCCACCTGGCCCTTGA
>NZ_JAUCDN010000322.1:0-3646 GCF_034675085.1 Devosia sp. | reverse complement strand
TCCTGGCCAACCAGCCGACGCGCGGGCTGGATGTGGGCGCGCAGGCCGAGGTGCACCGACGGATCGTTTCGGCGCGCGACGGGGGCGCGGCAGTGATGGTGATTTCCGAGGATCTGGACGAATTGTTTGCCCTGGCCGACCGGTTTCTCGTCGTGCATGGCGGCGAGGTGATGGATGCGGGGCTTTCCGAGCATCTCGACCGCAGCCTTGTGGGCTTGATGATGGCGGGGCAGACCCCGGATGAAGTGGGGAGTGTTCGCTGATGACGCTTTGGCGCCTTGTTTCCCCATTCACCGGCGCTGCCCACGGGCTCGACCCGTGGGCCGGATCGGCGGGAGCCATATCGGCTCATGCGCTTGCCCTGAGTTGCCCCCGGATCAGGTCCGGGGGCAGCGCCGGTGGGTTGGAAGCGCCCATGCCAAACACGTCCCTTGAAGCGCGGGAGGCACGGGCATGAGCTGGCGTCTGGAGCCGCGCGCCAACGCGCCGATGAGCCTGAAAATCACCGTCTCGCTGCTGGCGGGGCTGGCGGGCCTCTTGCTGGTGGCCATTCCGGTGCTGGCGGCGGGGCGCTCGCCGCTCCAAGCCTATGGGCTGATCGTGCAGGGGGCCTTCGGCTCCATGTTCGCCTTTTCCGAAACGCTCAACCGGGCGACGCCGCTGATCCTCACCGGTCTCGCGGCCGCCGTGGCCTTCCGGGCGCGGCTCTGGAATATCGGGGCCGAGGGCCAGCTTTATATCGGGGCGCTGGCTGCGGTGGTGGTGGGCAGCGGGCTGGTGCATCTGCCGCCCATGCTGATGATCCCGATCATCATGATCGCCGGCTTCCTCGCCGGCGGGCTGATGATGGTGGTGCCGGCCTTTTTGAAGCAACGCTTCGGCGCCGACGAGGTGGTGACGACGCTTTTGCTCAATTTCATCGTCATCCTCTTCATCCAGATGCTGGTGGAAGGGGTGCTCAAAGACCCCATGGCGCTGGGCTGGCCGCAATCGGTGCCGCTGATCGCCGAAGCCCATTACCCCAAGCTGATGCCGCGCCTGCGCATGCATTTCGGCCTGATCGTCGGGGTGGCGGCGGCGCTGGTGCTGTGGGTGCTGGTGCGCAAGAGCGTGCTGGGCTTCGAAATCCGCGCCGTGGGCGAAAACAAGGCGGCGGCGCGCTTTGCCGGCATTCGTGTGGATGCCACCATGCTCAAGGTGGCGCTGATCTCGGGGGGGCTCGCCGGTCTGGCCGGGGTGGGAGAAGTGGCGGGGGTCAAGGGGTATCTCTCGGCCGATCTGTCGCCGGGCTTTGGCTATTCGGGCATCGTGGTGGCCATGCTGGCCGGGCTCTCGCCCATCGGCTCGGTGTTCGCGGCGCTGTTCGTCGCCGCCGTGTTCGTGGGGGCGGATTCGATGAGCCGGGCCACCGGCATTTCCAGCTATCTGGCCGATCTGGTGGTGGCGCTGTCGCTGCTGAGCGTGCTGGTGGGCGGGTTCTTCCTGCGCTTCCGCCTGCGTTATGAGAAGGCGGAAAAAAAGACGGCGGGAGCCTGACCATGGAAGTGATCGACATTCTGCTCTCGGCCAATTTCTGGGCCGCCGCCCTGCGCATCGCCACGCCGCTGATTTTCGGCGTGCTCGGCGCGCTGATCTGCGAGCGCTCGGGCGTGCTCAATCTGGGCATCGAGGGCATATTCGTGGCCGGGGCCATGGCCGGGTGGCTGGCCGTCTATCTGGGTGCGAGCCTGTGGCTGGGCGTGCTGGTTGCGGCGCTGGCCGGGGGCCTGTTCGGGCTGCTGCATGCCATCTTGACCGTGGTGCTGGGCCTCTCCCAGCATGTTTCGGGCATCGGCATCACCCTGCTCGCCACCAGCGCCAGCTATTTCACCTATCGCACGGCGCTGCCCAACGTCACCTCGCCGCCGCGCATCGTGCCGTTCCAGCCGCTCAATATTCCGGGCCTGTCCGACCTGCCCTTTATCGGGCCGGCGCTGTTCCAGCAGACGGCGATGACCATGCTGGCGCTGGTGCTGGTGGGCGTGGTGGCCTTTGTGCTCTATCGCACCCCGCTGGGGCTGGCCATTCGCGCCGTGGGCGACAATCCGGCAGCGGTTGAGGCGCAGGGGCTTTCGGTGCGGGCGCTGCGCATCGGGGCGGTGGTGACCGGCTCGGCGCTGATGGCGCTGGGGGGCGCGTTCCTCACCATGTCGGCGTTCGACGCCTTCTTTTTCGGCATGGTCAATGGGCGCGGCTGGATCTGCATCGCGCTGGTGGTGTTCGCGTCCTGGCAGCCGGGCAAGGCGCTGCTGGGGGCTTTGCTGTTCGGGGCGTTCGACGCCTTCCAGATCCGGCTGCAAGCCGAAATCGGGTCGGTGGTGCCGGGGCAGGTGTTCCTGATGCTGCCTTATCTGCTCTCCATCCTGGCGCTGGTGCTGGTGGCGCGCCGCGCCGACTATCCCCGCGCGCTGCTTCATCCCTGGTTCAAGGGCCAGCGGCACTAGTTTTCATCGGTTTAAGAGGCTCCCATGTTCGATCTCAAAATCACCAATGCCAGCCTGCCCGATGGGCGCAGCGGGCTCGATATCGGCGTGCGCGAGGGGCGCATCGCGGCGGTGGAGGCCCATCTCGGGGGCGAGGCGGGCGAGGTGATCGATGCCGGCGGGCAATTGGTGTCGCCGCCCTTTGTCGATTGCCACTTCCATATGGATGCCACCCTGTCTTTGGGCCTGCCGCGCCATAATGAAAGCGGGCTGCTGCTCGAAGGTATCCGCATCTGGGGGGAACTCAAGCCGCTTCTCACCCATGAGGCGGTGATCGAGCGGGCGCTGGCCTATTGCGACCTTGCCGCCGCCCAGGGCCTGCTCGCCATCCGCACCCATGTGGATGTGTGCGACCCGCGCCTCCTGGGCGTCGAGGCGCTGCTGGAAGTGAAGAGCCGGGTCGCCCCCTATATCGATCTGCAATTGGTCGCCTTCCCGCAGGATGGCTATTACCGTTATCCCGGCGCGGTGGACCTGCTCAACCGGGCGCTGGACATGGGCGTCGATGTAGTGGGTGGCATTCCCCATTTCGAGCGCACCATGGGCGATGGGGCGAAAAGCGTCACGGCGCTGTGCGAGATTGCCGCCGAGCGCGGTCTGCTGGTCGATATCCATTGCGACGAGACCGACGATCCCCTCAGCCGGCATATCGAGACGCTGACCTATGAGACCCAGCGCCTGGGGCTGGGCGGGCGCGTCGCCGGCTCGCACCTGACCTCCATGCATTCCATGGACAATTACTATGTCTCCAAGCTGCTGCCGATGATGGCGGAGGCCGGGGTGGCGGCCATTGCCAACCCCAATATCAATATCGGCATCCAGGGGCGGCACGACACCTATCCCAAGCGCCGTGGCATGACGCGCATTCCCGAAATGCTGGCCTATGACATCACCTGCGCCTTTGGGCAGGATTGCATGATGGACCCCTGGTATTCGCTGGGCCAGGCCGACATGCTGGAAGTGGCCAATATGGGCCTGCACGTGGCGCAGATGACCAGCCGCGAGGCCATGCGGCAATGCTTTGCCGCCGTCACCACCGGCCCGGCGAAAATCCTCAATCTGGAGGGCTATGGGCTCGATGTGGGCTGCAAGGCCGACATGGTGCTGCTCCAGGCCGACGACGC
>NZ_JAUCDN010000321.1:0-3648 GCF_034675085.1 Devosia sp. | reverse complement strand
TTTATCGCGTTTCCGAACCGCAAAACCGTTTCCACTTTTGCTGGAAACGCTCTAGGAGCGCGACGGCGGGGCCGGTTACCCCTGATCGAGGCGCTGGCCGGCGAGGCGCTGGATGTCGCGCAACTCGGCGATGGTGGTTTCCAGGTCCTGCCGCTGGGCTTCGAGCGAGGCCAGCCGCTCGGAAACCTTGCCGGCGAGCAGATGGACCTGCTGGGATTTGTCGGCGTCGTAAAGGCTGAGATAGTCGGAAATATCGCGCAGGGAAAAGCCCAGCCGCTTGCCGCGCAGGATGAGGATCAGCCGGGCGCGGTCGCGCCGGCGGAAGATGCGGGTGGCCCCGACACGCTCGGGCGCGAGCAGCCCCTTGGTTTCGTAGAAGCGGATGGTGCGGGTGGAAATGTCGAACTCGCGGGCGAGATCGGCGATGGAGAAAAGCTCGGAACTGGACGACGTCACTTTGGGGCTCTTGTGCGGGCATAGTCCTCGCGCAGCTCCTTTTTGGAGAGCTTGCCGATCAGGGTCTTGGGCAGGGCGTCCTTGAAGATGATCTCGCGGGGCATTTCGATCTTGTTGAGGCGGGTGGCGAGGTGGGTCTTGAGCTCCTGCTCGCTCGCCGACCGGCCCTGGCGCAGCTTGACATAGGCGATGGGGGCTTCGCCGCGATAGGCGTCGGGCACCCCGATGACATTGGTCTCCTCCACCGCTTCATGGGTCATCAGCGCCTCCTCGATGGTGCGCGGATAGACGTTGAAGCCGGAGCAGATGATGAGGTCCTTGATGCGGTCGACCAGGAAGACATAACCCTGCTCGTCCATATGGCCAACATCGCCGGTGCGCAGCCAGCCATCCATGAAGGCGTCGCGGCTGGCTTCGGGATCTTCGTAATAGCTGGTCATGACCTGCGGGCCCTTGACCTGCAATTCGCCGTTTTCGCCGATGCCGACCGGCTTGCCGCTCTCGACATCGACGAGGCGGATATCGGTGCCGGGCAGGGGCTGGCCGATGGACATGGGCCTGGAGGGCACGCGCAGGGCGGCGCAGCAGACCACCGGCGAGGCCTCGGTGAGCCCATAGCCCTCGGCCAAGAGGGCCGGCGATTTTCGGGCGAAGGCCTGGCGCACCTCGTCGGGCAGGGCGGCGCCGCCGGAAATGGCCACGTCCAGCCGGGCCAGATGCGCGGGCCGGGCCAGGTCGCTGCGGGCGATGGCGTTGAGCAGGGTGGGCACCGCCGGCAGCACATTGGCGCCGGTGCGGGTGAGCAGGTCGAGCAGGCCCTTGAGCTCGAAGCGCGGCATCATGAGCACCGGCGTGCCGTTGCATAGCGGCACGTTCATGCACACCGTCATGGCGAAGATGTGAAAGAAGGGCAGCACGGCGACGACCTTGGAGGGCGGGTAGAACAATCCGCAGCCCCATTTGTCGATCTGGCTCATATTGGCGGCGATATTGGCATGGGTGAGCAGCGCGCCCTTGGGAATGCCGGTGGTGCCGCCGGTATATTGCTGCACCGCGATATCCCTGTGCGGGTCGATGACGACGGGAGCGGGCGCCAGCTCCTGGCCCAGCAGATCGGCGAAGCGGGTGATGCTGGCGCGCGCCGGCGAGGCGGAGAGGCTGGCCAGGTCGCGGCGCTTGGCCAGCGAAAACAGGATCTTCTTGGCCAGCGGCAGCGCATCGGGGAAATGGCAGGCGATGATGGATTTGACATGCCCCTCGGCGAGCAATTGCTCGGCCTTGGAGAAAATCTGCGCCAGATCGAGCGTTATCATCACCTCGGCGCCGGCATTGGCGACGATGTGGCGCAATTCGGGGACGGTATAGAGCGGGTTGCAATTGACCACGGTGCCGCCGGCGCGCAGCACGCCATAATAGGCGATGGGGTAAAAGGGCGTATTGGGCAGCATGATGGCGACGCGCGTGCCCCTGGTGACGCCGAAATGCTGCTGCAAGGCGCCGGCGAAGGCGGAGATGGCCTCGCCCAGCTGCCCGAAGCTGGTGGTGCCGCCGAGAAAATCGAGCGCCAGGGCGGAGGGCGTGCGGGCGCAGGCGGCCAGCACCTGCTCATGCACCGGGGTGACGTCGATGGGGGCGTTCCAGTCGATGCCGGGCGGATAGGAACCGAGCCAGGGGCGGAGCGCGGCGGCTGCGGGATCGGCCATGAAGTGTCCTCCAGACTGCCGGCGTTGCGGCGGCGGGCGTGCTGCCCCTGAAAGGAAATATTCCACGGCTTGACGTTAGCGTCAAATGACTCTCCCGCGCTTTCTTTCGGCAAGAAGGTTGGGAAATCGCCCTATAGGGAGTTTAATTGACGTATGCGTCAACTTTGCTAGACTGATAGCATCAAGAAGGAGCCGTGCGCCGGGGACCGGGCGGCGAGGGGGCTCCGCAGGAGGTTACGCCGTGACACTTGCACTCATCATTCTCAGTCTCGTTCTCTTCGCCGCGCTCGCCCTGCGGGAAAGCCCGCTCTGGCAGTGGGGGCTGGCGCTTGTGGGCATCGGTCTCCTGGCGGGAATCGCGCCGGGCGAGGGCTATGGGCTGGGCTGGGGCAGCTGGGTGCTGCTGGCGCTGGGCGCGATCCTGCTGGTGCTCAGCATCGGGGCAGTGCGGCGGGCGGTGTTGCTGCCCCCGATCTATAATGGGGTCAAATCCATCCTGCCCAAGGTGAGCCGCACCGAGCAGGAGGCGCTGGACGCCGGCACGGTGGGCTGGGACGCGGAACTGTTTTCCGGCCGGCCCGACTGGAAGAAGCTGACCGCGATCCGCCCGCTGACCCTGACCCGCGAAGAACAGGAGTTCCTCGACGGCCCCACCGAAACGGCCTGCCGCATGATCGACGACTGGGACATTCGGCATAATCGCGCCGATCTCAGCCCGGAGCTGTGGCAGTTTTTGAAGGACAACCGCTTTTTCGGCATGCTGATCGGCAAGGAGCATGGCGGCCTGGGCTTTTCGGCGCAGGCGCAATCGCTGGTGGTGTCCAAGATTTCCAGCCGCTCGGTTGCCGCCGGCATCACGGTGATGGTGCCCAATTCGCTGGGGCCGGGCGAATTGCTGGAAAAATACGGCACCCCGGAACAGAAGGAAAAATATCTCTCGCGGCTGGCGGTGGGCCAGGACGTGCCCTGCTTCGCGCTGACCGGCGTGCATTCGGGCTCGGATGCCGGCGGCATGCGCGATATCGGCATCGTCACCATGGGCGAATGGCAGGGCCGGCAGGTGCAGGGCGTGCGCCTCAGCTTCGACAAGCGCTATATCACGCTGGCCCCCATCGCCACGCTGGTGGGACTGGCCTTCATCCTGAAAGACCCCGACAATCTTTTGGGCCGGGGCGAGGAAATCGGCATTACCCTGGCGCTGATCCCGCATGACCATCCCGGCCTCGATATCGGGCGGCGGCATTATCCGGCCCAGCAGGCGTTCATGAACGGGCCGGTGCGCGGCACCGACATGTTCATCCCCATGGATTATCTGATCGGGGGCACGGAATATGCCGGGCAGGGCTGGCGCATGCTGATGGAGTGCCTCTCCACCGGGCGGGCCATTTCGCTGCCGGCCATCGGCTCGATCTCGATCAAGACCACGCTGCGCCTCAGCACCGCCTATGCGCGGGTGCGCCGGCAATTCGGCATTCCGGTGGGCGCCATG
>NZ_JAUCDN010000320.1:0-3685 GCF_034675085.1 Devosia sp. | reverse complement strand
TGCCCATGGAGATCACATAGCGCGGCTCCGGCATCTGGTCGTAGACCTTGCGCAAGGCCGGAGCCATCTTGTTGGTCAGCGTACCGGCCACGATGAGCACGTCGGACTGGCGCGGCGAGGCGCGCGGCGCGGTGCCGAAACGCTCGATATCGTAGCGCGGCATTGACATCTGCATCATCTCGACGGCGCAGCAGGCGAGACCCGTCTGCATCCACATCAGCGACCCCGTACGAGCCCAGGTCACCAGTTGCGAAACGGTGGAGACGAGGAACCCCTTATCGGCCAGCTCGTCGGTCACATCGGTGAAAAACGGATCGTCGGCGCCGGCCGGACGGTTGGTGCGCGGATCGACAAGGCCGGTGGGGCGCGGCGCGACCAGCGTAGCGTTGGGTTCACTCAATCCCATTCCAGGGCCCCTTTCCGCCATTCATAGATAAAGCCCACGGTGAGCACACCGAGGAAGATCATCATCGACCAGAATCCGAACCAGCCGACCTCGCGGAAAACCACCGCCCAGGGAAAGAGAAAGGCCACTTCCAGATCGAAGATGATGAAGAGAATCGAGACGAGGTAAAAACGCACGTCGAACTTCATGCGCGCATCGTCGAAGGCATCAAACCCGGCTTCGAATGCCGAAACTTTTTCAGGATCGGGGTTCTTCACCGCGATGATGAAAGGGGCAACCAGAAGCGCCAGGCCGATAAGGCCGGCCACGGCGATGAATATGACGATCGGCAAATAGTCGCTGAGCAAGTCAGTCATGCGGCAGCCTGTTTTCTAGGCCGGTGAGAAACCCGGCGACGCGAGAGTTCTGCAAGCAATTGGGGCGAGCGAACCAACGCAGTAGTTGATGCGACAGGGCTTAGACCTTTGGCTACCGGGTTTCAAGGGAAAGAAAATATGAGAGAAACAATCATGTATCATGAATGCTTAAAGCAGCAATGAACACCAGCCCTCTGCCTTTGCTGGCAAAAAACCATGCTACCGGAAGAGGAAAACCGGCAATCGAGGCCATTGGAGCCTGGGCAGGAATAGCGCGGCCCAAGTCCGTGCCAGCCCCTCCCCGCCATGGCCGGATGCTGCATGGGAAGCTGGTTTGCAGCCGATGCAATGCGGGCCGATTCTCCGGCCCACAAACCAAAACGGCGAACCGGGGGAACCGGTTCGCCGAATTGGGTTTGCAAGATGGTAGTCCGGCGAGACGGCGAACCGCCTCGGCCGATTGCAAATCTTAGAAGTGGTAGAACACGCCGACGGTGGCCTTGGCGCCGTCGAAGAAGTTACCACCATTGTCGAAGTCGCCGATGCCGACGAGTTCAGCACGAACCGACACGGCGTCGGTCACGCCGACTTCCAGGCCACCACCGAGCTGGTAGAGACCGGTGTTGGTGCCGTTGCGGGTCTGGGTGCCGATACCGGCCAGGGCATAGACCATGACATTGTCGGTGACGATGGCGCCAGCCTTGAGGTTGGCGAAGAATTCGCCGGTGGCCAGGTTGCCGTTCCAGATGTAGTCGGCGGTGACTTCAGCACCGATCACGATCGGATCGGCGGGGATGAAGTTGACACCGACAACGCCACCAATGACGCCGTAGGATTCGTTGGCGACACCGGTGCCGATGGCGTCGTTGCCGACGAATTCACCGCCGACGCGAGCACCGACATAGAGGCCTTCCCAGCTGAAGCCAGCGGCTTCGTAGATCGGCTGGGGGGTGGTCGGGATGATCAGGTCAGCGGCCTGAGCACCACCAGCGAGCAGCGCGGCGGCAGCCACACCGAGGGTAAGCGAACGTACAAACATATCTTGCACTCCCATAGAGTTAACCGTAGTCGACCGACTAGATGCATCAGCCTAACGCGCGTGACAAGCCCGTGGATGCTCAAATCGGACAATGCGGATAAGAATGCGTGACCATTTGCGGGGAGGTGTTGCACCATTGCCGCGCAAATGGATCAATTTGAGACAAATTGTGGCTATCGGCCCTGAATTAGGGCGAGAACGTGGCACAATCTGGACTCGAATGCGCCACGACGTCAAGCCCATTGCCCGACTCGGTCAGAATCGGGCCCCGTCCGCCGCAATGAGGAGGACCCCTCGGCTAGAAATGGAAATTGGCGCCGAGGGTGAACTGGTTGTTGGCATTGCCGCCTGAAAGCGGCACGCCATGCAGGTACTGGGCATCGAGGGAGAGGGAATCGGTGAGCGAGATTTCCACGCCGCCGCCCAGCAGGGCTGCGTCCTGCGCCGGCATGCCGAGATTGAGCCCATAGCCCCCTGCTGCATAAACCAGCACGTCGTCGCTCACCACTAGGCCGGCGCGGCCGAGCAATTGCCCATAGCCGCCATCGCCCACCCCGCCATCGGTGAGGCCATGCACCGCAACTTCCGCTCCGACGAGATAAAAGTCGAACTGCGCATTGACCCCTGCCTGGATTCCCAGTCCGAACCGGGCATCGGTGACGGCATTCTGCTGCGCGACACCATAGATTCCAGCATAAAAGCCGCTCCAGTCGAAGCCGCCATCGTGAACGGCCATTTCACCCGGAACGCCGGGGGCGCTGATGGCAAGCACGGTCATATCGGCAGCAAAAGCCACCCCCGGAACGACGCCCAGCAGCCCCGCCAGCAAAACCGTTTTCAATGCGTGCATGCCGGACACTCCCCACGCCTCACGAACCGCCCGCCAGCATACGACGGAGCCACTCACCGGGGATAACGCTGGCCCGCGGGGGCCGGTTCCTCCCTTTCAGAGCTGACCGACCAGGACCGGCTCGTCGCGATAGAGATCGGCGAACAACGTCCGCAGGGCCTCCACCTTGGGCAGGTCGTTGACCACGATATAAGGCCAGCTTGGATAGAGAGTCAGGAAATCCTGATGATACTGCTCGGCGGGATAAAATACCGCGTCGGGCTCCAACGCGGTAACGATGGGACCGGGGAAAAGTCCGGTGGCCTCGAGCTGGGCGATATAGGCGCGGGCCGTTTCCGCCTGCTGCGCGGTGAGGGAAAACAGCGCCGAGCGATATTGCGTGCCGTGGTCGGGGCCCTGGAAATTGAGCTGGGTGGGATTGTGCGCCACCGAGAAGAAGATCTGAAGCAGCCGCCCATAGCTGATGACGCTCGGATCATAGGTCACCTCGACGGTTTCGGCATGACCGGTGATGCCCGAGGTCACCCGATCGTAGGTGGCCGTCTCCGCCGCGCCGCCGGCATAGCCGGAAACCGCGCGGGTAACGCCCTTTACATGCTGGAAAACCCCTTGGACGCCCCAGAAGCAGCCTCCGGCAAAAAGCGCGCGGGCGCTGGCTCCCGACTCCGCCGGATCGGCATCGGGGGGCGGAATTGGCACCGGCGCCTCCTGCGCCCACCCCGGCATGGACAGGGCAAGGCCGGCGGAAAACAACAGCGCGCCGAAACGGCGGCGGGAGAGGATGAACGAAGGCATGGCATCCCCGGCACGGTGATTGCCGGAAACTATAGGCCCGCCGCGCCAGCGGGGATATCCACCCTCACGACAAAATGAAACGCCCCGCAAGGCGGGCTGTCGAAACGGGGATAAAACGGAAAGGAAAGGATTGGGCCATCAAAAGAAATGGCGCGAGAGACGGGGCTCGAACCCGCGACCTCCGGCGTGACAGGCCGGCGCTCTAACCAACTGAGCTACTCCCGCAGCGCGGGCGAACA
>NZ_JAUCDN010000319.1:0-3686 GCF_034675085.1 Devosia sp. | reverse complement strand
GCATAGCTCTCATGGCCTTCTCCCCTCAAATCGCCCCACCGGGGCGATTTGCCCTTATGGGACGGCTCGAAGTCCCCCAAGGGAGAGGGAGGGTATGGTGGCGAGACAGAAACCTAAAACTCGATGCCCTTCTGGGCTTTCACGCCGGCGCGGAAGTGGTGCTTGATTTCGGTCATTTCGGTGACGAGGTCGGCCATCTCGATCAGCTCGTCCTTGGCGTTGCGACCGGTGACGATGACGTGTTTGTCCGCCGGCTTGGCGCGCAGGGTTTCGAGCACTTCCTCAAGCGGAAGATAATCGTAGCGCAGCACGATGTTGAGCTCGTCGAGCAGCACCATGTCATAGGCAGGATCGGCGATGAGCGCCTTGGCCTGGTCCCAGGCCTTGCGGGCAGCGGCCAGATCGCGCTGGCGGTCGGCCACGTCCCAGGTGAAGCCCTCGCCCATGGCGTTGATGGTGACCGACTCGGGGAATTTTTCCAGCACGTCGCGCTCGCCGGTGGCCCAGGCGCCCTTGACGAACTGGACCACGCCGACGCGCATGCCATTGCCGATGGCGCGGAAGACCATGCCGAAGCCAGCGGTGGACTTGCCCTTGCCCTTGCCGGTGTGGACGATGAGCAGGCCCTTCTCCTCGGTCTTGGTGGCGAGGATCTTGTTGCGCGCCTCCTTCTTCTTCTTCATCTTTTCGGCGTGATAGGCATCACGCTCGGCCTCGGTCATGCGGTCGGTCTTCTTGGCGGGCTTGTCGGTCATTTGGCGTCCTCAAGATAGGCATGGGCGGAATTGGAGCGCGGAGTCCAGAAGCCGCGCCGGCGGGCTTCCTCGAAACGGGCCATCAGCTCGTCATAGCCATGGGGATTGGCGGCGCGCAGGAAGGCGCGCACCGCATCGTCCTCGACATAGGCCTCGAAGGCGAGGTCGAAATGATGGGTTTTCACCGCGCCGGTGGTGGCGGCGAAGGCGAACATGAAATCGAGCGTGGCGACGATCTCGAAGGCGCCGCGATAATCGTGGCGCATCATGCCGGCAATCCATTTGGGATTGACCACGCGCGAGCGCATGACGTGGGAGATTTCCTCTTCCAGCGTGCGCGCCAGCGGGCGCTCGGGGCGGGAATGGTCGTTGTGATAGGCGGCGGGGGCGTGGCCGGTCAGGGTTTCGGCGGCGGCGGCGAGACCGCCCTCGAACTGGTAGTAATTGTCGCTGTCGAGCAGATCGTGCTCGCGATTATCCTGATTGTGGATGACCGCATCGATATCGGAGAGCCGGGCGGCAAAGCGCGCGCGGGCGGGAAGCCCGGCGTCCTGCGCGCCATAGGCATATTGCCCCCAATCGAGCGCGCGCGCGCCCAGATCGGCCCTGGTGGACCAGGAGCCGGAATCGATGAGCGCATTGAGGCCGGCGCCATAGGCGCCCGGTTTCGAGCCGAAAATGCGGTGGCCCGCTTCCAGCCCCGCCTCGGCTTCGGACCGGCCTTCCCCCATCAGCCCCAGCGCATCGGTGCGCATGCGGGCGGCGATGGGGTTGTCGTCCACCGGCTCGTCCAGCGCGCCGATGGCGCGGACGGCACGATCGAAGAGGGCGATCTGAGCGGGGAAGGCATCGCGGAAAAAGCCGGAAATGCGCAAGGTGACATCGACGCGAGGGCGGCCGAGTTTTGGCAGGGGCACGATTTCATAGCCCGAGACGCGCAGCGAGCCCGGGTCCCAAGTGGGCTTAGCCCCGATCAGCGCCAAGGCCTGGGCGATATCGTCGCCGCCGGTGCGCATATTGGCCGTGCCCCAGACCGAAAGGGCGACGGCGCGCAAATGATGGCCATGATCCTGCAAATGGCGCAGGATCAGGTTTTCGGCGGATTTGCGGCCCAATTCCCACGCTGTGGGCGTGGGCACGGCGCGGGCATCGACGGAATAGAAATTGCGGCCCGTGGGCAACACGTCGAGCCGCCCGCGCGAGGGCGCGCCGGAGGGGCCGGGGGCGATGAACTTGCCATCGAGCCCGTCAATCAGCGCAGCAATCTCGGCAGGGCCGGATTGGCGCAGGCGCGGGCGGATAAGGGTGTGCACGGTTTCAAGCACGGCCCTCGTGGCGGTCCAGGAGGGCGCGGGGGTGGTT
Organism: Devosia sp.; assembly: GCF_034675085.1. Classification (GTDB taxonomy): domain Bacteria; phylum Pseudomonadota; class Alphaproteobacteria; order Rhizobiales; family Devosiaceae; genus Devosia. Next base: position 1,569 of record NZ_JAUCDN010000319.1, on the reverse strand, counting down.
GCGCCGGTGACCAGATCGGCGGCGAGGGTTTCGAGGTGGTCCACCATGTCGCCGGTGGTGCGCGGAGGACTGGTCTCCCCCCTCCCGGCGTTCCCCACGACGGGGGAGGTGGCGGCCGGTGGCTGCGGGCCGGTCCAGGGGTCGCCCAGCTTTGCGGTGAGGGGATCAAAGCCGAGCCTGAGGTCGTCGGCCAAAGCGCGGATGAGGGAGTTTTCTTCCGGCGCATCGCCGCGCGGCACGCGGGCAAGGGCGACGATGAGATCGCGTTCAAGATCGCCCTGGGGCGACTGGCCGAAAATGTGCAGCCCGTCGCGGATCTGGGCTTCCTTGAGGTCGCAGAGGAAATTATCGATTTTCACCAGCGCCTGGGTCTCGTCCTCGGGCAGGCCGATATCGCGGTCGAGGCGCGTATCGCGGGTGAAATCGAGAATGCGGCGCTTGAGGTCGGCCAGACGGCGGCGGTCCATGCCGGAGGCGGCGTAATATTCATCGAGCAGGGCTTCGAGGTCCTTGAGCGGCCCATAGGTTTCGGCGCGGGTGAGCGGGGGCACCAGATGGTCGATGATGACGGCCCCGGTGCGCCGCTTGGCCTGGGTGCCCTCGCCCGGATCGTTGACGATGAAGGGATAGAAATGGGGGAGCTGACCCCAAAGCGCATCGGGATAGCAGTCGCTGTCGAGCGCCACCGCCTTGCCGGGCAGCCATTCGAGCGTGCCATGCTTGCCATTGTGGATGAGGGCATGGGCGGAAAATTCGTGGCGCAGCCAGAGATAGGCGGCGAGATAGGCATGAGGCGGCACAAGCACCGGGTCGTGATAGCTGGTGGTGTCATCCAGACCATGGCCGCGCCCGGGCTGAAGCATGATGACGACATTGCCGAAACGGTGGGCGGGAAGATGGAAGGCGTCACCACGCACAAAGGGATCGGCGGCCGGATCGCCCCAGCGCGCGGTGACCGCCTCGCGGGTTTCCACGGGGAGCGCGGCGAAAAGCTGGGCGTAGCGCGCGAGGGGGAGGATGGCCGATGAGGCACCGCGCGCGGGGTTGGTGTTGGTGGGGCCGGCGGTGAGCAGGGCGATGAGGGCGGGGGAAGTGGCAGGATAGGCAGGAGAGAGCGAATATCCTGCCCGTTCCAGTTCTGCCAGCATTCGCACCGTGGACTGGGGGGCGTCATAGCCGACGCCGTTGGCGAGGCGCCCGTCGCGGAGGGGATAGTTAGAGAGGATGAGGGCGACGCGGCGGTCGGCGCGGGGGGTGGCGCGCAGGCGGGCCCAGTTGGCGGCGAGGGTCACGGCGCGGGCGATGCCATCTTCATCGGGCGCATAGGCGCTGAGGGGGCATTGGGTGCGCGCGTGCCAGACGGCGTCGGCCTTGTGGCCGACAATGAGCCCGCCGATACGGCCGTCAAGCTCGGGCATGACCAGATACATGGCCATGTCCTTGGCGGAGAGCCCCTGCGGGTCGGCGGCCCAGTGCGCCTGCGAGCGGCCGGACTGGACGAGCTGGATAACCGGAGCATCGCAGCCGGAAAAAGGATTGGCGGCCTCATCGAGATCGGCCACGCCCAGC
>NZ_JAUCDN010000318.1:0-3687 GCF_034675085.1 Devosia sp. | reverse complement strand
GCATCGACCGAGGCCAGGTCGAGAATGTTGTCGATGAGCACGCCCAGCGTCACCGAGGAGGCGCGGATATAATCGATATAGGATTGCTGCCGCTCGGTCAGCGTGCCCATGTCGCCGGCCAGCAGGTCGGCGAAGCCGATGATGTTGGTCAGCGGCGAGCGCAGCTCGTAGGAGACGTTCTGCACGAAGGCGTCCTTAAGCAGGTCGGCGGCCACCAGCGCGTCGTTGCGCTCCTTGAGTACCTTGGAATAGCTGGCGCTTTCGGTCACGTCGAGAAAGGTCATCATGGTCTGCCCGTCGGGCAGGCGGGTGATGGCGTAGTCGAGCAGCCGCCCGTCGGAGCGGTTGATGCGGCCGGTCTGGTCGCCGCGTGTGGGGTTGAGGTCGATGATGCCGCGCTTGAGATCGCGCCAGATGCCGGCCCCATCCTCGGGAATGGCCAGGCCGCTGGCCTCGGCGATCTGGTCGATATGGGGGTTGTGGCCCAGCGTGTTCATCGGCAGCTTCCACAGCGCCGAAAGCCGGGGATTGGAAAGGGTCAGCCGGCCATTGGTGCCGAACACCGCCACCGCTTCGGAGAGCGCGTTGATGGTCTCGCGCTGCACGTTGGAGAAGGCCTTGTTGGTGGATTCGAGCTTCAATCGCTCGGTAATGTCCTCGAACACATAGATCACCCCGCCATCCGGGCCCGCCGGGGCGGAAATCACCTTGATGGTGCGGCCATCGGGCAGGTGCCAGGGGTCGTTTTCATGCGGGGTCTTGCGCTCGTAGGATTGCAGGTGCTTGGTCCGCCAGGTCTGGTAATTGACCTCGTTGGGCAGCATGCCCTCGGTGCGCAGCTTGTCCAGGATCGCCCGCTCGTCCAGCCCCGGCACGAGGAAGGACGCGCTCAGATTCCACAGCCGCGCATAGGCGGCGTTCACCTGCACCAGCTCGCGCCGGGCGTTGAAGATGGCGATGGGCGTCGCCAGGGCCTCGATGATGCCGGCGATATGGGCCAGGGCGGGCTCGGCCGGCACGGCCTCGTCCAGGGGCTGCAAATAGCCGGCGCGCCCGCCGGCGGCGGCGAATTCCACCAGCTCGAACCGGCCCTTGCCTTCGAGATCGAGGCGGGTGACGCCGGCCTGTCCGCCCTCGGCGCAGGCAGCCAGATGGGTCTTGAGGCCCGCCTTGTCGAGCAGCTCGGGCGGGGCGGCTTCGCTGCCGGTCCGGCCCAGCGCGCGCGCCAGTTGCAGATAGGCGGAATTGGCATAGCTCAGCCGGTCGGCGCCGTCGCGGGCGAAGGCGGGCTGGGGCAGCGCGGCGAGAATGGCGCGCACCGTGTCCATGTCGCCGGTGGCGGCGGCGGCGGCCAGCACCGGCGCGTCCCGGGGCTCGGTGAAGGCCGGGCGCAGGCGCATCGCGGCCCCGCCGCCCAGCACCCAGCCATTGGCCCGGATCAGCCGCCCTTCCAGCGTCCGCAGGCTGATGGCGAAGGCATGGCCATGCACCCGCAGATCCTCGATCAGCCGGGCCAGGTGGTCGGCCTCGGCAATGGGCAGCCAGCTCGACAGGGTCAGCACGCTCTGCGCCTGCCGGCCCAGCGGCAGCACCGCGCCGGGCTGGCCCAGCAGCTTGGGCGCGCCGCCGCTATTGTCGGTCCACAGCACCGTCAGCTCGCGCGTCCCGGAAAGCAGCGCCTCATATTCGTCGACCAGCGCCCGCAGGCCCGAAATCTGTTCGGCGGCGCGGCGGCGGGCGGTGTGGCTGTCGAGCTTGGTGGCGCGCACCAGCGCCATCGCGATCAGCGCGAAGGCGCCGGCACCCACGGCGATGGCCAGCGGCGCGGACCCGGCCAGGCCCAGCGTGCCATCGGCCTGGGCCAGCGCGGGCGCGGCCGTCATCAGGGTAAGGGGGGCCGCCGCCACAGCCGCGAATCCCCAATGCTTCCGGAAGCGATCCGGCGCCATGCTCTGCCCTCTGGGTCAGTTTCGGTTCTTGCCAGTCCGGCCCTGACGGCCGGTACACTCTGCACTTGCTGGTGGCGGCCAGACGCGAAACCGTCCTGGGTCTCCTGCCGCTGCCAGATCCGGCCACATATCCCCGCGTGCCCGAATCACCCTGACCATAGCGAGCCGGGGAATCGGCTAAAAGAGTCTTAATGCCTGTTGATTTGGGGCAAAGGCGCGATAAGTGGGGTTGACCAAGAACGAAGCAGCAACACTTTGTCAACCATTCACGCCTCGCAGCCAAAAGGAAAGGGCGCCCGCAGGCGCCCTGTTTTTCTTATCCCCGCCCCCCGCGGGCGGCGGCATACTCAATAGCGATATTCGCCCGACTTGAAGGGGCCGTTCTGCGCCACCCCGATATAATCGGCCTGCTCCTTGGTCAGCTTGGTCAGCTTGGCGCCCAGCTTGGCCAGGTGCAGTTCGGCGACCTTTTCGTCCAGATGCTTGGGCAGGACATGCACCTTCTTTTCCAACTTATCCCCGTTGGTCCACAGCTCGATCTGGGCCAGGGTCTGGTTGGAGAAGGAGGCGCTCATCACAAAGCTCGGATGGCCGGTGGCATTGCCCAGATTGACCAGCCGCCCCTCGGACAGCAGGATCAGCCGCGAGCCATCGGGCTTTTCGACCAGATCGACCTGCGGCTTGACATTGGTCCATTTGAAATTGCGCAGCGCGGCGACCTGAATCTCGTTGTCGAAATGGCCGATATTGCAGACGATGGCCATGTCCTTGAGATTGCGCATGTCGTCCAGCGTCAGCACGTCGCGATTGCCGGTGGCGGTGACGACGATGTCGGCGCGCGGGGCGGCCTCCTCCAGGGTCACCACCTCGAAGCCTTCCATGGCCGCCTGCAAGGCGCAGATGGGGTCCACTTCCGTCACCAGAACGCGGGCGCCGGCGCCGCGCAGGCTTTCGGCCGAGCCCTTGCCCACATCGCCATAGCCGCAGACCACGGCCACCTTGCCGGCCAGCATCACGTCGGTGCCCCGGCGGATGGCGTCGACCAGCGATTCCCGCGTGCCGTATTTGTTGTCGAATTTGGACTTGGTCACCGAGTCGTTGACGTTGATGGCCGGGAAGGGCAGCTCGCCCCTGGCATGGAGCTGATAGAGCCGCATCACGCCGGTGGTGGTTTCCTCCGAGACGCCCTTGATATTGGCGCGGATGGTGGAAAAGAAATTCGGGCTCTGCGCCAGTCGCTTGCGAATGGTGGCGAAGAAGATTTCTTCTTCCTCATTGCCCGGCTTGTCGAGGATGGAGATATCCTTCTCGGCCCTGGCGCCGGTGAGGATATACATGGTGGCGTCCCCGCCATCGTCCAGGATCAGATTGGGCGTCTGGCCATTGCCCCAATCCATCATCCGGTCGGTGAAGGCCCAGTATTCCTCCAGCGTCTCGCCCTTATGGGCAAAGACCGGGATGCCTGCGGCGGCGATGGCGGCGGCGGCATGGTCCTGGGTGGAAAAGATATTGCAGCTCACCCAGCGCACCTGCGCCCCCAGCGCCACCAGGGTCTCGATGAGCACGGCGGTCTGGATGGTCATGTGGAGCGAACCGGCGATGCGCGCGCCCCGCAAAGGCTGGGCCGCGGCATATTCCTCGCGGATGGCCATCAGGCCCGGCATTTCGATCTGGGCGATGTCGATTTCCTTGCGGCCGAAACCGGCGAGGGAAATATCCTTGACCGCATAATCGGTCG
>NZ_JAUCDN010000317.1:0-3690 GCF_034675085.1 Devosia sp. | reverse complement strand
AAGCGGTGATCGAGCATCAGTCGAGCCTGTGGATCGTCGGCTCGCCGCAGACGGTGCGCGACGCCATCGCCGAAAAGGCTCAAGCCTGCGATGCCGACGAGGTGATGATCACCACCACCATGCACAGCTACGCGCTGCGCCGCCGCTCCTATGCGCTGATCGCCGAGGCCTTCGGGCTGGAGGGACGGGATAAGGCTTTGCGCCCTTGATATCGGGGCTCTCGACACCCCCTCCTAACCTCCCCCGTCAAGGGGGAGGTGCCGGCCGGTGGATTGGGCAATATTGTGCCAGGAACGCGGAACCACACCTCCCCCTTGACGGGGGAGGCTGGGAGGGGGTGCGTGTAAGGCCCAATGCTTCCCCCAGCGTCATCACGGGGATAAACCCGTTGGTGAACGCTGGGGCGAGGGGAGTGGCAGCCGGAACGACCGGGTAGATAGGAAAATATTCCAATCCACCTTATTCCGAGGTCGCGGCCCCGATGTGGGCGGTGATTTCGATCTCGATCTTCATGCCCGGCTCGATCATCGAGACGATGAGCATGGAGGCGGCGGGGCGGATATCGGAAAAGACCGGGCCCACGGCCTTGACCACCGCATCCACATCGGCGCGCTCGCCGACATAATAGACCACCCGCACCGTGTCGGCGAGCGAGGAGCCGGCCTCGCGCAGCGCCTTGTCGATGGTGGCCAGCGCATTGGTTGCCTGGGCGCCGACATCCTCGGGCATGGTCATATTGGCATAATCATAGCCGGTGGTGCCCGAGACATAGACGGTGTCGCCATGGCGCACGGCGCGGGAATAGCCGAAGCTGGCTTCGAAGGGAGAACCGGTGGAAACGCGCTGAACCATGGAGACGGCTTTCTGCAACGGGAAGGAAACAAGGCATGAAAAAACCCCGCCATGTGAGTGGCGGGGTTTGGAACCAGGCTAGAGCCAGGGCCGGCTTTCGGCCATTTTCTGCTCGAAACCGGAAATGGCCGGGTCGGACTTGAGCGTGCCGGCCACCTCGTCCAGCCCTTCGAGCAGGATCTGCTTGCGGCTGGGATCGATGTCGAAATGGATTTCCCCGCCATCGGGGCCGCGCACGGTCTGGGCTTCCAGGTCGATGGTGAGCGTGGCATTGGCCCCGCGCTCGGCATCGTCCATCAGGAGCTTGAGCTGCTCGGGGCTGACCACCAGCGGCAGAATGCCGTTCTTGAAGCAGTTATTGTAGAAGATATCGGCGAAGCTGGTGGAGATGACGCAGCGAATGCCATAATCGAGCAACGCCCAGGGGGCGTGCTCGCGGCTGGAGCCGCAGCCGAAATTGTCGCCCGCCACCAGAATCTGGGCCTTGCGATAGCCGGGCTTGTTGAGCACGAATTCCGGGTTTTCCGTGCCGTCCTCATTGTAGCGCATCTCGGAGAACAGCGCCGTGCCCAGGCCGGTGCGCTTGATGGTCTTGAGATACTGCTTGGGGATGATCATGTCGGTGTCGATATTGATGATCGGCAGGGGCGCCGCGACACCGGTGAGAGTGATGAATTTTTCCATTGGGAGAAACCTCGCTTTGAAAGCGTCTTTGCGCAAAAGCGCCGGATTGGTCAAGCCGCAACGCCGCCGAAGCGTTCGGCTCAGCCGGCAAGACTGGTGCGCGGATCGGCCCCCAGCATCAGATTGAGGTTCTGCACCGCCGCGCCCGAAGCGCCCTTGCCCAGATTGTCATAGACCGCGATCACCGCCGCCTGCGCCGCCTTGTCATTGGCAAAGACATGCAGGGTCATGCGGTTGGTGCCGTTATGGGCCTGCGGATCGAGCGCCGCGCTCTTGCCCAGGCCCGCATCGAAGGGCGCAACGGCAACGAAGCTGTCGGGAATGGACGCATAGTGGTCGGCCAGCGCGGCATGCAGCTCGGCTCCGCGCGGCACGCGGGCCAGCCCGGCCAGGGGCAGCGGCACCGTGCTGGTCATGCCCTGGGCGAAATTGCCCACCACGGGAGTAAACAGCGGCGCCTGCTCGAGCCCGGCGTAAAGCGTCATTTCGGGCAGGTGCTTGTGGGTGAAGGTGAGGCCATAGGGCATATAGGCGCTGGCCGAGGCTCCCGCCGCCTCATATTCGGCGATCATCGCCTTGCCGCCGCCGGTATAGCCGGAAACGCCATGATAGGTGGTGGAAAAATCGGCCGGGATCAGCCCGGCGGCGATCAGCGGGCGAAGCCCCCCGATCAGCCCCTGCGGCCAGCAGCCCGGATTGCTGAGGCGCCGCGCCCCGGCAATGGCCGCGCCCTGCCCCTTGTCCATTTCGGCAAAGCCATAGACCCAGGCCGGATCGACCCGATAGGCGGTGGAGGCATCGATGACGCGGGTGGCCTCGTTTTCGATCAGCGCCACGCTTTCCCGCGCCGCCTCGTCGGGCAGGCACAGAATGGCGACATCGGCTTCATTGAGCAGGCGCTTGCGCTCATCCATGTCCTTGCGCTTGTCGGCGGCGATGGACAACAGGTTGAGATCGGCGCGGCCGGCCAGGCGCTCGCGGATTTGCAGGCCCGTGGTTCCCGCTTCGCCGTCGATGAAAATCTTCGCCACCATTGCCGGTACTCCCTGGCTCGTTCACAGGGGTAAATGGACCGCGCATGGGGCCAGGTCAAGCAGGGCCGAGTTGTCTTGTCCGCCCACCAATGGCAATGATGGCAAAACCCATCACAGGAGAGCGCCTTGACCCCCCATAACCACGCCAAGCCGGGCGATTATGCCGAAGCCGTTCTGATGCCCGGCGACCCGCTGCGCGCCAAATGGATCGCCGAGAATTTTCTGGACGATGCCCGCCAGGTCAATTCGGTGCGCAATTGCCTGGGCTTCACCGGCAGTTTCAAGGGCAAGCCGGTTTCGGTGCAGGCCTCGGGCATGGGCCAGCCCTCGCTCTCCATCTATGCCCATGAACTGATCAATTCCTATGGCGTCAAGACGCTGATCCGCGTCGGCACCTGCGGCGGGCTCAACGCCAAGGTCAAGGTGCGCGACCTGGTGCTGGCCCAGGCCGCCTCCACCGACAGCACGCTGGTGCGGGGCCGCTTCGGGCCGTATAATTTCGCCCCGATCGCCGATTTCGGCCTGCTGCGCGCCGCAGTGGAAAAGGCCGAGGCGGCGGGGCTGCCCTGGCATGCCGGCAACATGCTCTCCTCGGATGTTTTCTACCACGAGAACGGCTTTGAGGGCTATGACAGGCTGCCCCAGCACGGGGTGATCGGGGTGGAGATGGAAGCGGCCGCGCTCTATACGCTGGCGGCGCGCTTCGGGGTGAAGGCCCTGACCATCTGCACCATGACCGACTGCCTCATCACCGGCGCGGAAATCGACGCCGATGCCCGCCAGACCTCGCTGCGCGACATGGTGAGCCTGGCCCTGGAGGTCGCGATCGAGGCCTGAGGCCCAAAGACCCATCAAGGGAACCCTTGAGCCCCTCATTCGTTGCATGGATGTTAACCATGTTGCGACGGGAGGCCATGATGACCCACATGTTGACGCGGCACCGCGACATCCAGAACTGGGTGACCGACCGCAAGGGCGTACCGGCGATCAGCCGGGTGCGCGACCGGTTCGGCGACGAACACGCTCTTTTGCGCCTCAGCTTCGAGCGCCGTCGCCGCGCCCCGCGAGCCGGGTTGGACGAGACCGACGACATGACGCCCTGCTCCTGGACGGCGTGGCT
>NZ_JAUCDN010000316.1:0-3707 GCF_034675085.1 Devosia sp. | reverse complement strand
ATGCTCCGGGTCTAATCTTGCCCCAATCCCCTCGCGCCAAGAGCTGAGCCATGAAAACCTACACCCTGCCCCATACCGATCTGGTGCTGCCCAGCGTCATTCTGGGCCTGATGCGCATTGCCAGGATGGACGATGGCGAAATCCGCCAGCTGTTCGACACGGCGCGCGACGCCGGCATCACCTTTTTCGACCATGCCGATATCTATGGCGGCGAGCGCCACCTCTGCGAAGCCCGTTTCGGGGAGGCGCTGCGCCTTTCCTCGGCCGAGCGCGAGCAGGTTCTCATCCAGAGCAAGGTCGGCATTCGTCGCGGATTTTTCGATTTTTCCGCCGAGCATATCCTGGCCAGCGTCGATGAATCGCTGGCGGCGCTGCGCACCGATTATCTCGACGTGCTGCTGCTGCACCGGCCCGATACGCTGGTCGAGCCCGATGAGGTCGCCGCCGCCTTCGACAGGCTTCAGGGCGATGGCAAGGTGCGCCATTTCGGCGTTTCCAACCATATGCCGGGCCAGATCGAATTGCTGAAAAGGTCGGTGCGCCAGCCTTTGCGCTTCAACCAGATGCAGTTGAGCCTCACCCACGCCAATCTCTTCGCCCAGGGGGTCGCGGCCAATATTGGCGGGCTGGACCAGTCGGCGGACCGGGACAACGACCTGCTCAATTATTCGCGCATGCAGGGCGTCATGCTCCAGGCCTGGTCGCCGTTCCAGAACCCGCGCCCGGCCGGCGGCGTCTTTGTCGGCGACAAGGAAAACCATGGCGAATTGAACGCCGTGCTGGAGGACATGGCCGCCGCCCATGGCGTCACCCCCACTGGCATCGCCGTGGCCTGGATCGTTCGGCACCCGGCCAATATCCAGGTGGTGCTGGGCACGACCAGGCCGTCCCGCGTGGCCGAATGCGCCGCCGGCTCGGATGTTCGCCTCAGCCGGGAGGAATGGTATCGCCTCTTCCGCGCCGCCGGGCACACGCTGCCCTGATTTTTACGCCGGCTGGCGGCGATAGCGCCGCGCCGCCCATTCGGCCAGCACGATGCCGCCGATGATGATGGCGGCGGCGAGGAAGTGATAGGCTTCCAGCCGCTCGCCCAGGATCAGCACCGAGCCCAGCGTGCCGAAGACCGGAATGAGGTTGTGGCTGGGCGCGGCGCGGTTGGCGCCCAGGATTTCGACCCCGCGCGCATAGGCGACCTGGCTGAACATGGAGGGAAAGACCGCCACATAGGCGATCACCGCCCAGACGGTGGGCGAGGCTTGGGCCAGCGTCGCGAATTGCCCCAGCCCGCCGCCGAACAGGGCCAGCATGACCAGCCCGGTCAATGCGGCCCCGGCAAAGGAGACGCCCATGAAGCTCATGATGTGCATGGGCGGGCGGAAGCGCAGGGCCAGCGTGTAGGCGGTGTAGGTCAGGCAGGCCAGAATCACCAGTCCGTCGCCGATATTGAGATCGAAGGTCAGGAGCTGGGCCGGATTGCCATGGGTGGCGGTGAGCAGCACGCCGAAAATGGCCGCCAGCACGCCGAAAATCTGCAAGCCATTCGCCCGCACCCGGAAGATGATGAAATTGGCGCCCAGAATCAGCATGGGCAGCGCCGCCTGCTCGACGGCGGAATTGACCCCGGTGGTGGTTTTCAGGCCCATATAGAGAAAGACGTTGAACAGCGCATAGCCCACCGCGCCATAGGCCATCAGCAGCGGCCAGTGGCGGCGCACCACGGCCCAGTCGGCGCGCAGATAGGGCCAGGCGAAAGGCAGGATGACCAGGGTAGCGGCCAGGCACCGGCTGGCCAGCAGCAGGATGGGGTCGATCTGGCCCACCACCATCTTGGCGGCCACAACATTGCCGCCCCAGAACAGGGGCGCGGCGATGAGCAGCAGATAGGGCTGGTCGAGCAGGCCGGCAAATATGCCGCGATTTTCATTGGTCTGCGGCTTTGTCATCGTCGGCCTTGTGATGTAAGGACAGTCGGACTTAGCAGTTATTCGGCCGCCGGCAAACTCGCCCGGCCGATGAGGGGAAAGTGACGTCCGGTTCGAAGGGGGAGCGGCTCGCCGGCCGGCCCCCAGGTGTTGCGCCTATCCTGGAGAAGGTATTCATGGCTAATGTGGTGGTCGTCGGCTCGCAATGGGGCGACGAGGGCAAGGGCAAGATTGTCGACTGGCTGAGCGAGCGCGCCGATGTGGTGGTGCGGTTCCATGGCGGCCATAATGCCGGCCACACGCTGGTGATCGACGGGGTGAGCTACAAGCTGGCCCTGCTGCCCTCCGGGCTGGTTCAGGGCAAGTTCAGCGTCATCGGCAATGGCGTGGTCGTCGATCCGCACCATTTCGTCGCCGAAATGGCCAAATTGCGCGGGCAGGGCGTCGCCATCACGCCCGAGCTGCTGCGCATCGCCGACAATGCGCCGCTGATCCTGTCGCTGCATCGCGAGCTTGACGGCATTCGCGAGGACGCCACTGCCGGCCTCAAGATCGGCACCACAAGGCGCGGCATCGGCCCGGCCTATGAGGACAAGGTGGGCCGCCGCGCCATTCGCCTGGTCGATCTTTCGGAACCCGATACGCTCATGCCCAAGATCGAGCGGCTGTTGACCCACCACAACGCGTTGCGGCGCGGCATGGGGCTGGTCGAGATCGAGGCGCAGGCGATTTTCGACGAGTTGACCTCCATCGCCGGCGACATCCTGCCCTTCATGGACCAGGTCTGGCGCGTGCTGGACGAGAAGCGCAAGGAAGGCGCGCGCATCCTGTTCGAGGGAGCGCAGGGCGCGCTGCTCGACAACGATCACGGCACCTATCCCTTCGTCACCTCCTCCAATACCGTGGCGGGACAGGCGGCGGCTGGCTCCGGGCTGGGCCCCACCGCCATCGGCTATGTGCTGGGCATCACCAAGGCTTACACCACCCGCGTGGGCGAGGGGCCGTTCCCGTGCGAACTGGACGACGAGATCGGCCAGCATCTGGCGACGGTGGGGCGCGAAGTGGGCGTCAATACCGGCCGTCCGCGCCGCTGCGGCTGGTTCGACGCGGTGCTGGTGCGCCAGACGGTCAGGACTTCGGGCATTTCGGGCATCGCGCTGACCAAGCTCGACGTTCTGGACGGGCTCAAGCAGATCAAGGTCTGCGTCGGCTACGAGCTGGACGGATCACGGATTGATTATTTGCCCGCCTCAATGGGGGCACAAGCCCGCGTTAAGCCGATCTACGAAACGCTGGAAGGCTGGTCCGAAACCACTGCGGGGGCCCGCAGCTGGGCCGATCTGCCGGCGCAGGCGGTCAAATATGTCCGCTATATCGAGGAGCAGATCGGGGCGCCGGTGGCCATGTTGTCCACCAGTCCCGAGCGCGCCGACACCATCCTTGTGCATGACCCATTCCAAGACTGATATTTTTTGTTACAAGACATCGCTGCAATTGTGAGTACCAACTGACCCATGGCGGACTACAAGGAGCTGTTGCGCCGGGCGATCTCGGCGCTGCCGGAGAATAACGGGGCCGCCCGGCGGGCGGTTTATGAGAAGGCGCGGACCGCCCTTGTCGGGCAGTTGCGCGCCATCACGCCGCCATTGCCGGCGCGCGACATCACCCAGCATCGCCTGCAGCTCGAAGATTGCATCCGCCTGGTGGAACAGGAGGCCAGCGAAGCCGTCATCACGCTGGGGCGCGAGCCCTTGCCGCCGTTCCAGCCCGCGCCGCCGCCCCAAC
>NZ_JAUCDN010000315.1:0-3739 GCF_034675085.1 Devosia sp. | reverse complement strand
GTTTCCCGAGGGCTCGAAATATCCCAACGAGCCGACGCGCCAGGCCATCGCCGCCGTCGCTCCCATCCTGGCGCGCATGTCCAATCCGGTGCGCATCACCGGGCATACGGCGGCGGGCGGCAGCTATTCCAATCCGCGCTATGGCTCCTGGGAGCTTTCAGCGGACCGCGCCAACAGCGTGCGCCAGATCCTGGGCGAGTTCGGGCTCAAGGACGAACGGGTGGATGCGGTGGTGGGACGGGCGTCCAGCGACCCCTTCTTTCCCAACGATCCCTATATGGCGGCCAATGAGCGGATCGAAATCACGCTGCTCTACGAAACCCCGCCGGTGCCGCCGGGGCTGGCGCCCTAGGGGCGGGTGTTCATTTCGGACGCTGTGGCCTTGGCTTTGCGTTTTCCCAAATCCCGGCGCTGCCCACGGGCTCGACCGTGAGCCGGATGGAGGGCCATTCCCGCTTCGGCGTTTGCGGCTGCTGGATTTGTGCCCCAATGTCTTAGTCGACTCCCTCCCCCTTGCGGGGAGGGATCAAGGGTGGGGGGATGCTTGGCCCCGATATCGTGGCTCTCGACACCCCCTCCCGGCCTCCCCCGTCAAGGGGGAGGAGTGGGACCGGTGGCTGGGGCCTGTTCCCGCCCTGCGAGCGTAGCTCTGCCGCCAGGGGCGGCGGCGGTCAGTCCTTGGCGCGTTCGACGTAGGAATTGTCGTCGGTGAGGATGACGATGCGGGTGCCGGCGCCGATATGGGGCGGCACCATGACGCGCAGCCCGTTATTGAGCACGGCCGGCTTGAACGAGGACGAGGCGGTCTGGCCCTTGACCACGGGCTCGGTCTCGACGATCTCGAAGGTCAGGCGCTGGGGCAGTTCCATGGAGAGAGCGGTGCCCTCGAAGGTCTTCAGGTGCACCTTCATGCCGTCGGTGAGATAGGCCTTCTGGTCGCCGATCACGTCGTCGGAAACGGTGATCTGCTCATAGCTCTGGGGCTCCATGAAGTGGTGGCCCTCGCCGTCGGAATAGAGATAATCGTATTCGCGATCATCCACATCGGCCTTCTCGACCATTTCCACGGTGCGCCAGCGCCCGATGACCTTCACCCCGTCGGAAATGCGGCGCATGGTGACGTTGGTCACCGAATTGCCCTTGCCGGGATGGACGTTTTCAGCGGTGAGAATGACGTGCAGGGCGCCGTCCTGCTCGACGACATTGCCCTTGCGCAGCGAGGAGGCGATGACCTTGACCATATTTCTTCCTTGTTCGTATCCGAAGCGCGTCGTAGAGGCAGGGCCGGGCGCGCAGAATTGGTTTTCGTGCGCCAACTACCCTATCTTGGCGATATTCGCCAGCCCGGCCCGCATATAAGACAATCATGAGCGCTTTCGATCCCCAGCCCGCCTCGCCCTGGTGGACGCCTTCGGTCCATGCCGACCGGCGCCCCATCCTTCTGGCGCGCGGCCGTATCGAGGCCGGGGTGCGGGCTTGGCTCGCCGACCGCGATTTCCTCATCGTCGATCCGCCCGGCTTGCAGCGCTCGCCGGGCAATGAGACGCATCTGCATGCCTTTGGGACGCAGATGATCGGCAATGACGGGGTGGGGGTGCCGATGTACCTCTGCACCTCGCCCGAATTCACCATGAAAAAGCTCCTCGCGGCGGGGGAGAGGCGCATCGCCAGCCTGCAACATGTGTGGCGCAACCGCGAGCGCAGCGCCCTGCATCACCCCGAATTCACCATGCTCGAATGGTATCGCGCCGGAGAGCCCTATGACGCGGTGATCGAAGATTGCGTGGCGCTGGCGCGGCTGGCGGCGGAGAGCACCGGCATCGGGCGCTTCAGCTTTCGCGGGCGGGAATGCGATCCGTTCGCCGAGCCGGAGCGGCTGGGCGTGGTCGAGGCGTTTGCCCTTCATGCCGGGGTCGATCTTCTGGCGAGCCTGGATGAAAACGGCGTGCCCGATGGCGCGGCGCTGGCAGCGCAGATGCGCGGCATCGGCATGGCGGTGCCCGAGGATGAAAGCTGGAGTTATCTGTTCAGCCACATCCTGGTCGAGCGGGTGGAGCCGCAACTGGGCAATGGGCGCATCACCGTGCTCGACCGCTATCCGGCGGCCGAGGCGGCGCTGGCCCGCCGCCTGCCGGGGGATGCGCGTCTCAGCGAGCGTTTCGAGCTTTACGCCTGTGGGGTGGAACTGGCCAATGGCTTTGGCGAGTTGACCGACCCCGACGAGCAGCGCCGGCGCTTTGCCGCCGAAATGGACGAGAAGCAGCGCCTTTACGGCGAGCGCTATCCGCTGGATGAGGATTTTCTGGCCGCGCTGGCGCTGATGCCCGAGGCGAGCGGGGTGGCGCTGGGCTTCGACCGGCTGGTCATGCTGGCCACCGGGGCGCAGCGCATCGAGGCGGTGCTGTGGGCGCCGGTGGCCGAATGAGCCATTCGGGGCGCAGCGCCAAATCGGTAGCGGAGCTTCAGGCGCTGGGCCTGGTCGAGCCGAGCCCCGCCCTCGATGCGGTGGCGGAAAAATACGCCATCGCCGTCACCCCCGCGGTTCTCGATCTCATCGATCCGGCCGATCCGGCCGATCCCATCGCCCGCCAATTCGTGCCCGATGCCGCCGAACTCGCGACCACGCCGGAAGAACGGGCCGATCCGATCGGCGATCTGGCTCATTCGCCGGTGAAGGGAATCGTGCATCGCTATCCCGACCGGGTGCTGCTCAAGCCCGTGCATGTCTGCCCGGTCTATTGCCGCTTCTGCTTCCGCCGCGAAATGGTGGGTCCGGAGGGGCTGGGCACGCTCAGCACCCCCGAGCTGGATGCGGCCCTGGCCTATATCGCCGGCCATGAGGAAATCTGGGAGGTGATCCTCACCGGGGGCGACCCGATGGTGCTTTCGCCCCGCCGCATGGAGGCGATCATGCGCCGCCTGGGCGAAATCGAGCATGTCAGGATCGTGCGCGTCCATAGCCGCGTGCCGGTGGTGGAGCCGGATCGGGTCGACGCGGAGATGGTGGCGGCGCTCAAGGCCGGCGGCAAGACCGTTTATGTCGCCGTCCATGCCAATCATCCGAAGGAATTTTCGCCTGAAGCGCGCGCGGCGCTCAGGACCCTGGCCGATGGCGGCGTGGTTCTGGTCAGCCAGAGCGTGCTGCTGGCCGGGGTCAATGACGATGTGGAGACGCTGGCGGCGCTGATGCGCCTCTTTGTCGAAAACCGCGTCACCCCCTATTATCTGCACCATCCCGCCCTGGCGCCGGGCACCGGGCATTTCCGCGTCGAGATCGAACGCGGGCAGGCGCTGGTGGCGGGCTTGCGCGGGCGCATATCGGGGCTGTGCCAGCCCATCTATGTGCTTGATATTCCCGGTGGGCACGGCAAGGCCGATATCGGGCGCGCCAGCATTGCCGGCGCCGATGGCTGTTATACAGTGCGCGACTGGCAGGGGCGGGAGCATTCCTATCCGCCGCCCAATGGGGAGGAGTGAGGATGGAGCACAGGAGCCTGAAGTTTCCCGCCGCCCTGTTGCAGGAGCGGGCCGAGGCGGCCTTGCGCGGAGCCGGTGCGAGCGCGGAATCGGTGGCCGCCGCGATCCGGGCCATGCTGCATGCCTCGCTTCTGGGCATAGACAGCCACGGCATCCGCCTCACCGGGCATTATTGCGCCATGCTGGAGGGCGGGCGGCTCAATAAAAATCCGCAACTGAAAGTGGAGCGGCGCGCCGCCGGCAGCGCCATGGTGCATGGCGA
>NZ_JAUCDN010000314.1:0-3745 GCF_034675085.1 Devosia sp. | reverse complement strand
AGACATGCGCAAAAACAAAAGGCTAAAGCGCATGGAGCGAATCTGAAAGATCGCGGCGCGCTTTAGCCATTGACCGCAACGCCCCCATGGGCTCAAAGAAGGCTCGTTTTTCCGATGATTGCTGGCGCTTGTCTGCCCATGACCCGTCTCGGCTTCACCCTGATCGGCACAGTGTGCCTGGCCCTGGGCCTTTCCACCCTGCCGGCGCGGGCCGACCTGCGCATCTGCAACGAAACCGGCAATCTGGTTTCGGTGGCCCTGGGCTATCGCGCCGAGCGCGGCTGGATGAGCGAGGGCTGGTGGCAGACCCCGCCCGGCGACTGCCGCGTGCTCTATCAGGGGGACCTGGAAAAGCGCTTTTATTACCTCTACGCCGTGGACGATATTGGTGGAGGCGCCTGGGACGGCTCGGTCTTCATGTGCACTCGTGACGAAACCTTCACAATATTCGGGGTTGAGGATTGCCTTGCCCGGGGCTATGAGCGCACCGGGTTCTTTGAAATCGATACCCAGAGCCGGACCGACTGGACCTTGCAGTTGACCGACAGCGCCGGTGGCCCGGCCGTGGTCGGGCCCGACGGCGAAGATCTCGAAGACCCGGCCTTTCTGGTCGATCCCGACGACATCACCCTCGATGCGCCGCTTGACGATGCGGAAGAGCCCGAGCCCTGAAACGATTGAACCGCATGGACACGCAATGAGACGCATGAGACGCGCCAAGATCCTCGCCACCCTCGGGCCCGCCAGCCACGAGGAAAAGATGATCGAGGAGCTGGCCAAGGCCGGCGCGGACGTGTTCCGCATCAATATGAGCCATGCCAGCCACGATCTGCTCCGCCAGACCGTCGAGCGCATCCGCACTGTTGAAAAGCGCCTCAACCATCCGCTGGGCGTGCTGGTCGACCTTCAGGGCCCCAAGCTGCGCGTGTGGAAATTCGCCGAAGGCGCGGTCAATCTCGTCGCCGGGCAGAAATTCACCCTCGACAGCAACAAGGACGACAACGGCAACGCCGAGCGCGTCTACCTGCCCCATCCCGAAATCATCGAGAATGTTTCGGTGGGCGACCGGCTGCTGCTCGACGATGGCAAGCTTCAGCTCAAGGCCACCAAGGTCGGCGGCGGCGCCATCGAGACCGAGGTGATCTATGGCGGCAAGCTCTCGGACAAGAAGGGCGTTTCCCTGCCCGATACGCTCCTGCCCACCGGCGCCTTGACCGAGAAGGACCATGCCGACCTGCTCGCCGGCCTTGCCGTCGAGGCCGACTGGATCGCCCTGAGCTTCGTGCAGCGTCCCGAGGACATCATCGATGTCCGCAAGATCGTGCAGGGCCGCGCCGGCGTCATGGCCAAGATCGAGAAGCCCCAGGCCATCGAGCGGCTGGAAGAGATCGTCAAGCTGTGCGACGCCATCATGGTGGCGCGCGGCGATCTCGGCGTCGAGCTACCGCTCGAAACCGTTCCGGGCCTGCAAAAGCGCATGATCCGCATGTGTCGCCGCTATGGCAAGCCGGTGGTGGTCGCCACCCAGATGCTGGAATCGATGATTACCTCGCCCGTGCCCACCCGCGCCGAGGTGTCCGACGTCTCCATCGCCGTGTTCGAGGGCGCCGACGCCATCATGCTCTCGGCCGAGAGCGCCTCCGGCCAGTACCCGGTCGAGGCCGTCGCCACCATGAACAAGGTGGCCGTGGCCGTCGAGGGCGACGTCAATTATCGCGGCATCATCCGCGCTGCCCAGACCGAGCCGGAGGCCACCGCCGCCGACGCCATTTCCGCCGCCACCCGCCAGGTGGCCGAAACGCTCGATCTGGCCGCCATCGTCACCTATACCGCCTCGGGCTCCACCGGCATCCGCGCCGCCCGCGAGCGGCCGTCCAAGCCCATCATCGCCCTCTCGCCCAATCTGCGCACCATCCGCCGCCTGTCGGTGGTCTGGGGCATCCATTGCGTGCAGACCGAGGATGCGGTCAATCTGGAAGACATGGTCGATCGCGCCTGCGTCATCGCCTATCAGGAGGGCTTCGCCCGCCCCGGCGACCGCATCGCCATCACCGCCGGCGTCCCCCTGGGCACCCCCGGCGCCACCAACATGCTGCGCATCGCCTTCGTCCGCCAGGACGGCGCCGGTTCGAGCTGAGCGATCTCTTCCCCACCCGCGATGTCATGCCGGCCTTGAGCCGGCATCCATCCCCGCATGGCTCGCCACGCGCCGGTGGAGGGGCCTGATCCGCGGGCCGATGCCACCGCAAGGCTTTGGCCACAAACAAAATTTTGATGCTTCCCCTTTACTGGAAATTAGCGGCTTCTTGGCAATGAGGGGCCATGGATCGATCGCAGCTACTATCCGCGGGTTTACCAGTTATCTCGGCTGCGCTCTCCGTCGCCTTTTTCTGCTCCTGGCTGGCCCAGAAGCGGCAGGGCTATATTCTCGACTGGGCCCTGTCCTATGCCTTCGGGGCGCTGGGCGCCGGCATCGGGCTGGTGCGCATTTCGATTGCTGAAGCCGCCTGGTTCTCCTTTGCCGCCAATGCCCTGCTTGTCGCCATGGCCTATTTTGCCGTTCGCGGCAGCATGCGCCGTCTTGGCCGGGGCGCCGAGCCCGTGCTGCTGCCGATCTATGCCCTCACGCTGCTGGCGGGGTTGTGGTTCGGCTTCGTCCAGCCCTCCATCCTCGCGCGCGGCAGCTTTTCCAGCCTGGGCGCGGCCATCATGTTCGCCTATGGCGCCTATATCATGCTGCGCGCCGACAGCGCCGATACGGTCGACCGCCTCACGGCCATCGCCTTTGGGCTCACCGCCTTCGCCCTGGTCGGCCGTCCGCTGGCAACCTATCTGTTCGAAGGCGCCCTTCAGCACGAGACCGAGGTGACTGGCTCGTGGTGGGGCGTGAGCTTCCGCATCCTGGCCATGCTGAGCTGGGTGTCGATGGCGGTCCTGTTCCTCCAGCGCATCACCAGTGATTTGCTGCACGATCTGCGCATCCAGACCCATACCGACCCCTTGACCGGGGTTCTGAACCGGCGCGGCTTTTTCGCCCGCGCCAGCGCGGCCGCGCCAAGGGGGGCCTTCGCCGTCCTGCTGTGCGACATCGACGAGTTCAAGCGCGTCAATGACGGGTTCGGCCACAAGGCCGGCGACACCGTGGTGCGGAATCTGGCCGCTGTGCTGACTGCCGCCTCCGCCCCCGCGCCCCACTCGGTCGGCCGGCTCGGCGGGGACGAATTCGTCCTGCTGCTGGCCGGCGCCGACCTCATCCGGACCCGCGACATGGCCGAGCGGCTGCGCGCCGCCTTTGCCGCCACCGCCCATCATGGCGTGCCCCCGGCCCATCCGGTGACGGTCAGCATCGGCGGCGCCGTCGCCTTTCCAGGCGAGGCCCTGGACGCGGCCCTTGCCCGTGCCGACGCCGCCCTTTACCGCGCCAAGCAGAATCGCCGGAACTGCGTCGAAATCGACATCCTGCCGCTGGCCACCGGCAGGTCTTCCCTCCACCGCGTTCGCGGCGGCTGATCGCTCCCCGCCCCGGAAACGACAAAGCCCGCCGGAGGCGGGCCTTGAAATCGAAAGCGCGATGAACGCCGTCTCAGCCCTGGCGGGCCTTGTAGCGCTTGTCCACCTTGTTGATGATGTATACCCGGCCGCGACGGCGGACGAGCTTGTTCGCGCGGTGGCGAGTGAGCAGCGCCTTCAGCGAGTTACGGATCTTCATCGGTTTATCCTCAGGTCAAACAACAAGGACGCCCAG